>NZ_JBFUHU010000452.1:0-2272 GCF_056402235.1 Cellulomonas sp. P4_B5_2 | reverse complement strand
CGTCGAGCTCCCGCGTGATGCTGCCCCAGACGCGGTCGCGGTCGTCGTCGTGCTCGCCGCGCAGGTCGACCGTCAGCCGGGCCTCGCCGGGCACGATGTTCACCGCGCCGGGGAACGTCTCCAACCGGCCGACGGTGCCGATGATGTGGTGCTCGGCGCGGCAGAGGCGCTCGACGGCCAGGGCGACCTCGCTGGCGCCCAGCAGGGCGTCGTGCCGCGTCTCGTACCGGGCGCCGCCGGCGTGCCGGGCCTCGCCGTCGATCTGCACGGCGAACCTTCGGGCACTCGCGATCGACGTCACGACGCCCAGGGGAGCACCGCCGTCGTCGAGCTCCGGGCCCTGCTCGATGTGCGCCTCGAGGTACCCGGCCAGGGAGTCCGGGGTGCGGGCGGCCGAGCCGATGCGCCCGGGGTCGAGCCCGAACTCACGGAACGCCGTGCGCAGCGTGGTGCCGTGCTCGTCGGTGAGGTCCCACCACGCCTCGTGCCAGCGACCGGCCATCGCCGAGCTGCCCAGGAGGGCGGTGCCGAACCGGGCGCCCTCCTCGTCCCAGAACGCCACGACGTCGAGCCCGAACCGCAGGGTGCTCGCGACCGGCCGCAGCGCACGGACGACCTCGATGGCCATGAGCACGCCGAGGATCCCGTCGTACCGGCCGGCGTCGCGCACGGTGTCCAGGTGGGAGCCCAGCAGCAACGAGGGCGCGTCGGGGTCGCGTCCGGGCAGGTGGCCGCACTGGTTGCCAGCCGCGTCCTGCCACGTGTCGAGCCCGACCTCGCGCATCCAGCGGGCCGCCACCCGGTTCACGCGGGCGTGCTCGGGGGACAGGTAGACGCGCTCGATCCCGCCGGTCATCGACGTGTACGCGGCGAGCTCGTCGCAGCGGGCCATGATGCGCCGGGCGGCGGCGGGGGCGTCGAGCATCACGCCTCCGCGTAGGCCGCGTCGACGCCGCCGCCGTGGGGGACCGTCGCGCCGGCCCGCCGGAGCACCTGCTCCAGCGCGGCGAGCGTCAGGAGCACCGTGTCGAGGCGTGCGTTGGCGCCCATCGTGCCGATGCGCCACACGCGACCGTGCAGCGGGCCGAACGACGTGCCGATCTCGATGCCGAAGTCCTGCAGCATCGCGCCGCGCACGGCGTCCCCGTCCACGCCGTCCGGGATCTCGACCGCGACCACGTTGTGCATCTTGTGCGCCACGTCCCCGAACACCCCCAGCCCCAGACCGCGGACCCCCGCCAGCATCGCGCGACCGGCCAGCTCGTGCCGGTCGATGACCGCCTGCCGGCCCTCCTCGAGGATGATCCGGGCGCACTCGCGGGCGGCGTACAGCATGCTCGTCGCCTCGGTGTGGTGGTTGAGCCGCCGCGGCCCCCAGTAGTCGAGGATCATGCCGAGGTCGAAGTAGTTGGAGTGCACGGGCTCGCCGGTGTCCTCGTCGGACTCCTCGCGGATCCCGGTCTCGATCCGTCGGCGCCCGTGGATCACCTCGACCGCCTTGTCCGACAGGCTGATCGGCGCGCTCCCCGACGGGCCGGACAGGCACTTCTGCAGCCCGGCCGTGGCGGCGTCCAGGCCCCACGCGTCCATCTCGAACGCGTTGCCGCCCAGCGACGCGGTCGCGTCCGTGTAGAACAGCACGCCGTGGCGTTCGCAGATCGCGCCCAGCTCGTCCAGCGGCTGGAGCATCGTCGTCGACGTGTCGCCCTGCACGACTGCCAGCAGGTGCGGGCGGACGCGGACGATCGCCTCCTCGATGACGGACGCCGGGAACACCTGCCCCCACGGCACCTCGATGGTGTGCACCTCGGCCTGCGCGCGCAGCGCGATCTCGGCGAGCAGGTGCCCGAAGCGCCCGAACACCGGGACCAGGACGCGCGCGCCCGGACGCACCAGCGACACGATCGCCGCCTCGATCCCCGCGCGGGACGTGCCGTCGACCAGCAGGGTCGCGTCGTTGGTCGTCGCGAAGACCTCGCGGTACAGGGCCATGGTCTCGTTCATGTACCCGGTCATCACCGGGTCGTACTGGCCGACCAGCGGGGTGGACAGCGCGCGCAGCACGCGCGGGTCGGCGTTCACCGGTCCGGGTCCCATGAGCAGGCGGGCGGGCGGGTTCACCGGGGCGGTCATGCGGGTCCTCCGAGGGAGCGGGCGTGCCGGACGAGGGAGAGGTCGGTGCCGCGGGGGCCGACGAAGCAGACCCCGACCGGCGCGGGCCCGAGCGCGGACGGGAAGTGCAGGGCGGGGACCGACAGGGCGGGCGGCGGGC
>NZ_JBFUHU010000451.1:0-2287 GCF_056402235.1 Cellulomonas sp. P4_B5_2 | reverse complement strand
CCGCTAGCGCACGGGCCAGCGCGAGGTGTGCGCCGTCGTCGTCGCCGTGCAGCCAGACGACGGCCCGCTCGGCGCCGAGGGTCTCCGCCGCGAGCAGGAGCCCGTCGAGGACGAGGTGCGGACGCTGCCGCAGAAGGGTGCCGTCCTTGGCGCTGACGGGTTCGCTCTCGGCGCCGTTCGCGACGACGGTGAGCGACCCCTGCTCCCGTAGCGCGCGCCGCCAGCGCAGGGCGGTCGAGACGTGCGCGCCGCCGTGGCCGTGCAGGTCGCCGCGCTCGACGTCCTCGAGCACGGTGCTCGAGCCGGGCGGGCGCGGACCGAGACGCGCCTCGTGCTCCGCCACGCTCTCGACCGGACCGGGCCGCAGCGAGTCGGCGGGACCCGTGCGGGGCAGGGCCATGGGCGCCAGGAGCAAGCACGACCGCGTTGTCCTCGTCGCGCCGGTGCGGACCGGTGCCGTCGTCGCGATCGTCATCGCGCGGCTCTCCGTCGGTCGACCAGGAGCTCGTCCGTCAGCTCGGCCAGCCGGTCCGCCGGGGTGCGCGCGGCGTAGCGGGTGAGGGCGAGCCCGAGGACCGCGCACCCCGACGCCAGGTAGAAGCCGCGCAGCGCAGGCAGATCCGAGCCCGCCAGCACGCTGTGCGCCCAGACGAGGACCAGCGAACCGATCGCCACCTTGTGGATCGGCCACCAGGCCCTCGGGGCGATCCGCCCGGCGAAGCGGGCCGTCAGCCCGGTGAGCAGGCCCGCCCAGACCGCGAGCACGCCGAGCGTGACGGCGACCGGCCGATACGTCGACGCCATCGGCAGGACCGCGCCACGCCAACCGACCTGCGCCCACGGGTCGGTGGCGAGCACCACGACGTGCAGGACGGTGAACGCGAGGGTGAACGTCGCCAGCCCGGCATGCAGGCGCAGCCGCACGGCCGGCGACGGTGCGCGGAGGTGCCGCGCCCAGGGGTGGGCCAGCACCAGGCCCGTGCAGACGAGGGCGACGAGCAGCACGTACGACGTGAGCCCGCTCGCGCGGCCGAGCAGCCAGGCGACCATCTCGCCGCCGAGGGCGTCCCGCACCAGCCTGACGACGGCGGCCACCGACGCGACGGCGGAGATCGCCAGGACGGCCATGCCTGCGCGTGCCGCGGGGTCCCGCACGCCGTCAGCCACGGTCACGCCGCCAGACCACGAGGGGGTCCATCGCGGGCGACGTGCCGACGATGCCGTCGGTGGTGACCCACGCGGCCGCGAGACCGCGGTCCTGCGCCGCGGTACCGATGGCGCCCGCGCCCGCGAGGAACAGCGTCTTCGACCACACCTCGGCCCAGGCCGCGTCGGGGCCCACGACCGTGACGGAGGCGAGCCCAGCACCGCCGGGGCGACCCGAGCGCGGGTCGACGAGATGGTGCACCGGGGTACCGGCCGAGGTCCAGCGGCGCAGGCGCGTGGATGACGTCGCGCAGCCTGCGTCGCGCACGGCGAGCACGAGGACCGGGGAGGTCCCACCCAGGGGATCCTCGACGCCGACCCGCCAGCCGTTCCCCGCGGGTCCGGCTCCGCCGAGGTACTCGTCGCCGCCGGCGTCGACCAGCCAGGACGCACCCGACCCGGCGAGCTCCGCGGCCGCCCACCGGACGGCGAGGCCCTTCCCGATGCCGCCGAGGTCGATCGGTCGCCCGCCGAGGCGCAGCGCCGGGCGCGCCCCGGGTCGCGTCATGGGCCGCCAGCGTTCCACGAGAGACATCGCGGGCGCGCTCGCAGCGGTCGTCACGTCGCCCTCGGCGAACGGCAGGGACCGGTCGTACCCCCACGCGAGCAGAGAGTCGAGGACCCGCGGGTCGAAGAGGCCGTCGGTCTCGCGGTGTGCGCGCTCGGCCTCGAGCACCGCGTCGGCGAGCATGCCGGGCACCGCGTGCCAGGCGTCGGGCGCAGCGTTCGCCCGCGACAGGGCGCTCGTCGGGTCGAACCGGCTGCAGTGCCGCGCCACCTCGAGGACGACGAGCTCGGCCCGCTCGAGGCAGGTGGCTGCGTGCGGGTGCGGGTCGACGACGCGCAGCTCCACCGGGCTCGCCATGGCACGGAAGGAGCGGCTCAGCATCGCCGCACCCGGCGTGGTCGTCGGGCCGTTCATCCGGATGCCTTGGTCATGGTGTCGACCGGCGGCGGGGGCACCGGAGCGGCGGCGGCCGGCGCCGGCGGTGCGGATGCCGGTGGGGACGTCGGGGTGCCCTCGGACCCGGCCCGCGGTGCCGCCGCCCCGGCGGACCGCTGGTCGAGGATGGCCCGGACC
>NZ_JBFUHU010000450.1:0-2297 GCF_056402235.1 Cellulomonas sp. P4_B5_2 | reverse complement strand
GGACGCAACGTGCGCGAGGCCCGGGACGACCCGACGGGGCACGCGGAGATCATCGCGCTCCGCGCGGCGGCCGAGAYGCTCGGGCGGTGGCGGCTGGACGACTGCACGCTCGTCGTCACCCTGGAGCCCTGCCTCATGTGCGCCGGCGCCACGGTGCTCGCGCGGATCCCGCGGCTGGTGCTCGGCGCGTGGGACCCGAAGGCGGGGGCGTGCGGGTCGCAGTGGGACGTGGTGCGCGACCGGCGGCTGAACCACCGCGTCGAGGTGGTCGGTGGCGTGCGGGCCGAGGAGTGCGGGCTGCTGCTGCAGCGCTTCTTCGAGGCTCAGCGCGACTGAGCGGGCGTCGGCAGCGTCTCGGCCAGGTCGGTCAGCGTCTCCGAGGTGCCCGCGTCGAGCGTCACCGCCGCGTACTTGTCCCCACGCGTCGCCCCGCGGTTCACGACGACCACCGGCTTGCCCGTCTGAGCCGCGTGCCGCACGAACCGCAGCCCCGACTGCACGCTCAGCGATGACCCGGCCACGAGCAGGGCATCGGCCCCGTCGACCAGCGCGTACGCCCGCTCCACCCGCTCGCGCGGCACGTTCTCCCCGAAGTAGACGATGTCCGGCTTGAGCATCCCGCCGCAGGCGCTGCAGGCCGCGACGACGAACCCGCTGGTCTGCTCGATGACGGCATCGGCGTCCGGGGCGATCTCGATGTCGGCGACAGCCTCCGTGAACCCGGGGTTCAGCGTGTCCAGCCGGTCGGCCAGCTCCGCGCGGGAGATCACCGTGCCGCAGGACAGGCACCGCACCCGGTCGTAGCGCCCGTGCAGGTCGATCACGTGCCGGGAGCCCGCCGCCTCGTGCAGCAGGTCCACGTTCTGCGTGATCAGCCCGGCGACCACCCCGCGGTGCTCCAGGGCGGCCAGCGCGCGGTGGCCGGCGTTCGGCATGGTCCGGTGCACGTGCCGCCAGCCGACGTGGTTGCGGGCCCAGTAGTGCCGGCGGAAGGCCTCGTCCGACGTGAACTGCTGGAACGTCATCGGGGTGCGCGGCGGGGAGTCGGGGCCGCGGTAGTCGGGGATGCCCGAGTCCGTCGACACCCCCGCGCCCGTGAGGACCGCCAGGCGGTGGCCCGCGAGCACCTCGACGACGTCCGCCAGGGATCCGGCAGTCATCGGGACGGCGTCGTGCGCGGTGCTCACCCGACCACCGTACGACGCCGATTCGGAGGACAGGCTCCCGACCAGGTACCGTTCTCCCCGAGGTAGCGTGTCCGAGCGGCCTAAGGAGCACGCCTCGAAAGCGTGTGTGGGTGAAAGTCCACCGTGGGTTCAAATCCCACCGCTACCGCCAGCCGAAGGGCCCCACCCGCGTGATCATGCGGACGTGGGGCCCTTCGTCGTTCCCGATCCTCCGTCTTCGCGCGCGTCGCCGATCGAGGCCACTCCTGGAGCTCGTCGAGAAAGTGGGGCGGTCGGGCTTCGATCGGGCTCGACACGGTGGTCGGCGACGACCGTCACGTGCGTCGCCATCCGCGACGTCGTGGTCGACTCTCCACACGGGGACAGAGAGTCGGACGGGCGCTTCTCGAGCACGTGCTCGGCCTGTGCCGGCGGCAGGCGAGGGCCTGCGCGCGACACGCCGCGACCAGAGAGTTTCACCCGCCCTGACGTGCCCGGACGCGACCCGCGCCCACGTCGCACGCGCCGGCCCTCGGCAGGATCGGCACCCCGTCTGACCTCGGCAAGGACACCCATGCAGATCCCACATCTTGTGCCGTGCCACCGCGTCGGACACCACAGGTTGTGTCGCGACCCCCCGGCGTAGGCCCTTGGTCCCAGCTGCCGGGCGAGACGGCCAGCACGCTTGCGCCCAACGCCGCCCACCAGGACCAGGAGCCGTTCGACATGACCACCTTGGACCCCGCGCCCGTCGTCGCCTCGGCCGCCACCAGCACCTTCGTGGTCCTCAAGCGGGACGGCCGGGCGCTGCCGTTCGAGACCTCGCGCATCCACGCCGCGCTCACCAAGGCGTTCGCGGACGTGTACGGCGAGATCGGACCGCTGCACGAGCTGCACCTCGTCGAGCTCGTCGACCAGGCGATCTCCGAGCTTGCCGCACGGTTCACCGGCGAGGTCAAGATCTACGAGATCCAGAACGTCGTCGAGCACACCCTGCTGGAGTCCGGGCTCGGCGAGGTCGCCAAGTCCTACATCGACTACCGCGTGCAGCGTGACCTCGCCCGCAGCARGGCGCGCGACGTCAACCACTCGGTCGGCCAGCTCGTCGCCAAGGAGCACTCGGTCGTCAAC
>NZ_JBFUHU010000449.1:0-2307 GCF_056402235.1 Cellulomonas sp. P4_B5_2 | reverse complement strand
GGCTCGACGAGCTCGGACAGCTGCCCGCCCGGGTGCTCGTCCTCGGCCCGGACGGCCGGGTGCACTCCGACGGCCCCACGCACGAGGTGCTGCACGAGGAGTCCCGCGCCCTCGCGCCCCTGGGCACGTGGCAGCCGCTGTCGGCCGAGCTGGCGGCGGCGGGCGTCGGCGCCCTCGGGCAGCTCCCGGTCGACCCCGTTCCGCCGCCTGCGTCGGGGCCGCGCGTGCTGCGCGCTCGTGGGCTGACCGTGCGGCGAGGGCCTCGCACCGTGCTCGACAGCGTCGACCTCGACGTGCACGCCGGCCGGGTGACCGCGGTGGTCGGCCTGAACGGGTCCGGGAAGAGCACGCTGCTGCTCGCGCTCGCCGGGCTCGTGCCCGCGGTCGGGACGGTGGCCGGCGGGTCGGTGGGGCTCGTGTTCCAGCATCCGGAGCACCAGTTCCTCGCCCGCACGGTCCGCGACGAGATCGCGTGGGGACCGCGGCGCGCGCGGGCGACGGACGTCGACGCACGCGTGTCCGGCGCCCTGGACGCGTACCGCCTGGCGGGGCTGGGGGAGCGCGACCCCTTCCGGCTGTCCGGCGGTCAGCAGCGCCGGCTCTCCCTCGCGGCGATGGCGGTGTGCGGGCACGACGTGCTCCTCGCCGACGAACCGACCTTCGGCCAGGACCGGCGCACGTCCGCGGCCTGCGCGGACGCCCTGCGCCGGCTCGCGGACGAGGGCCGAGGGATCGTGCTGGTGACGCACGACCTGCGACTGGTGGGCGAGGTCGCCGACGACGTGCTGGTGCTGTGCGAGGGGCGCGCCCTGGCGCACGGACCGGTGGACGCGATCCTCGCCGACGACGCGCTCCTCGCACGCGCCGGGCTGCCCCTGCCCCCGGTGCTCGCGGCATGGCGAGCCACCGACCACCGGGTGCGCGACGTGCTGCGCGCCCTGCGCGCCGCCACCGGGCGGACGACGTCGGTGCCGGCATGAGCCGCCTCGGGCAGGCACTCCCCCACGACTCGCTCCTGCACCGCCGCAACCCCGCGGTCAAGCTCGCCGTGTTCTTCGTGGTGTCGGTCCTCCTGCTGGTACCGGTCGACCCGTGGACGCCCCTGGCCCTGCTCGTCGTCGCGGTGCCCGCCGTCCTGGTGGCGGGCCGGATCCCGTGGCGGACCCTCGGCGGCGCGGCGCTCCTGTTCGGCCCCTTCGCGTGCTCGCTGCTCGCCGTGAACGCCGTCACCCGCGACGGTCCGGTCGTCGCCGAGGTGCTGGGGCTCGAGGTGACCGGCACGGGCGTGGCCATCGGCGCCGCGCTCGCCCTGCGCACCGTGCTCGTCGGCATCCTCGCCGTCGCGTTCAGCCTGACCACCGACGGCGCCCGACTCATGACGAGCCTGCACCAGCACGCCCGGCTCGGCGCGCGCCCGACGTTCGCCGTGCTCGCCGGCTACCGGGTGCTGGAGGACCTCCCGGAGCGGTGGACGACGATCCGGCAGGCGCAGTCCGTGCGCGATCCCCGGCGCCGCGCGGGCGCCCTCCCACGCGACCCCGGCTCGCTCACCAGGGCGGCGTTCACCCTGCTGGTGGTCGCGCTGCGGCAGGGCGAGCGGATGGCGATCGCGATGGAGACCCGTGGGCTGGGCTCGGGTCAACGGACCGTGCACCGGCCCGTCGCGCTGGACCACCGCGACGCGGTCTTCGCCGCCGTGGTGCTGGGCGTCTGCGCGCTCGTGGTGCTGGCGTCGTGGCGCGTCGGGGTGCTGCGGACCTGGGACACGCTCTGAATCACCGTGTGCGGCCGTCCGGCTGTGCCAACCTCGACGCATGGAGACCGCGGGCGAGGTCGTGCAGGCGTACGTCGCGGTGCAGCTGGAGCGCCTGCTCGCGGCGGTTCCCGCCGTCCGTGCCGGTGACGACGACGCCGTGCACGACGCGCGGGTGGCCACCCGCCGGCTGCGCGCCGTCCTCTCGGTGTACCGCCCGGCCCTGGACCGCACGGTCACCGACCCCGTGCGCGACGAGCTCGCCGACCTCGGGCGGGCGCTCGGGGCCGCCCGGGACCCCCACGTCGAGCGGCACACCCTGCTGCGCCGACTGGCGCAGGAGGACCCTGCCCTGGTCGTCGGACCCATCGAGCAGCGGATCGACGAGGACCGCTCCGCCGCCCGGCTCCTCGCGCAGGACGAGGTCGACGCCTGGCTCGCGTCGGCACGGTTCGCCGCGCTCGTCGCCGCGCTCTCCGCGGACCGGCCCGGCGGCCCCCGGGCGGATCGCGATGCCTCGACGTTCCTGCCGCGCCGCGCACGCCGGGCGTGGG
>NZ_JBFUHU010000448.1:0-2310 GCF_056402235.1 Cellulomonas sp. P4_B5_2 | reverse complement strand
GCTCCCGACAGAGGGGGCAGGCGGGCCCGCGGTCCTCGTCGAGGCCTCCGACGCCGGGGCCCCCAGCCTCGTCGTCGCGCACCGCTACACGGCCGCCACACCCGAGGGCGACGGACGGGCACGACCCGCACGAGCCGTCGGCGAGCCGCTCGTCCTGGGCCAGGGCACCCCCCTGCTCTAGTCTGCGACGTGCGCTCCCCTGAGCCGGGCGCGGGCGCAGTCCGAGGAGGAACCCATGCGATTTCGCACCACGGTGGAGCTCAGCGGGAAGTCCGCGACCGGCCTGCCCGTGCCCGACGACGTGGTCGCGGCGATGGACCGAGGAGCGCGGTTCCCCGTCGTCGTGACGATCAACGGCTTCTCGTACCGGAGCACCGTGACGCCCTACCGCGGGAAGACGATGCTCCCGCTCAGCTCCGAGAACCGCWCGGGCGCCGGTGTGGAGGCCGGCCAGGAGATCGACGTCGACATCGAGTACGACGACGCCCCGCGCACGGTCGAGGTTCCCGACGACCTGGCTGCGGCCCTGAGCGGACCCGCCCGCGCCGCGTTCGACACGCTCTCGGTCAGCAGGCAGCGCGCGATCGTCGACCCGATCGAGGCCGCCAAGACGGCGGAGACCCGCGAGCGCCGGATCGCGAAGGCGGCCGAGGAGCTGGGCGCCGGCTAGGACTGGGCGCGCACCGGGTACCACCGCGACCCGAACCGCCGGGTCACGCTGCGGCCGCTGATGTCCGCGAGCTCGTCGAGCCGGGCGAGCACGGCCCAGCCGACCCGGCGGGCGGTCTGGTCGTCGTCGGCCTGGAACCGCACGGTCACGCGGGCCTGACCCCGCACGATCGCGACGTCGTGGGCCTCGACGGTGGTCATCGCCTCGGCGGTCGCGACGGCCTGCGGAAGGACGTCCGGCGCGGACACCCCCGGCTGCAGCAGACCGATGGCGGCGGTCACGCGGTAGGACGGCACGTCAGCTCGTGATCTGGGCCGCGCCCACGGCACCGTCAGCAGGGTCCATGGGCGCCACGGTAGCCGGGAGCCGCGGTGGAGCTGGTCAGTCGGTCCAGGGTGGTCCGTAGTCGGGCTGGTCGGCTGCCTCCCAGTCGGCGGCGTCGATCGAGCAGGCACCGATGACCTCACCGTTCACGACGAGCCGGTTCTGCGCGGTCCAGCCCGGCCCGGCCTCGCCCAGGTCGCTGGTCGAGAGCAGGAGCGGGTCCAGAACCATGTCGGGCGAGCCCATGCTCGTCGTCGCGTCCTGAGTCACCTCGATCACCGACCCGTCCGCCCGGCGGAGGTCCGTCTCGATCAGGGCGCCATCGAGCGTCGCCGCCGGGGAGGTCCAGGTCCACGTGATCCGCAGACCCTTCTCGACGTGGTCGTCGGTCTCCCGGACGATCCACAACCGCCGCTCGAGCATGGTGCCGCCGGCCCGGGATGCCGTCGCGGTAGCTGTCGGGGCGGCGACCGTCCCGTCGTCGACGCACGGCACCGGGGACTCCCACTCTCCGCCCCACGAGCTCGACGACGACATCGAGAACCCCACGCCGAGCACGCACACCGAGACCGCCGCGACGGAGACCGCCGTCGATCCGACGGCCGACGGCTCCCGCCGGTACCGCGCGAACCACGGGTGCGCCGGGGGTTCCCGCGTCTGCACGACCAGCGTCCCGGCGATCGAGTCGGCGAACGTCTGCCTCCGCGCGTTCCAGAGCGGGCGCAGGTACCCGATGAGGAGGATCGAGTCGAGCAGGTGCGCCACGACCCGGAGCCCGGAGGCGAAGATGCCTGCCGGCCGCCCGTCGGACCGCCGGACCACCGCCACACCAGCCACGCGCTTGCCGGGCGTCGCGCCGGTCCAGCCCTGCAGCGCGAGCATCCCGAGCACCAGGGCGACGAGCACGCCGCTGGTGTGCCACCCGACCGGCTCGGCGACGTCGGGAGCGAAGTCCCCGAAACCGGGTTGCAGCCACGGCACGACACCACGCGACCCGAGCACGAGCCAGGTCGCGCCGGACAGGATCGCCCCGTCGAGCAGGGCAGCCACGACGCGTCGCGACCAGGCGGCCAGCGGCGGCCCGTCGACGGGCGCCGCGAGGTCCGTGGGCAGCGCCACCGTGTCGGTCACGCACCGATCGTGGCAGGTCAGCGGCGTGCGCGTCCGGAGAATGACGGCGACGCGGGCACCCGGATCGTGCCAGGCTCCCGCCCCATGACACGCGAGCACCTCAGCCCGCGACTGATCAGCTGGGCATCGATCCTCGAGGAGAACACCCGGGCCCAGGCAGTCGCCACCTCCACCCTCCCCTTCAT
>NZ_JBFUHU010000447.1:0-2315 GCF_056402235.1 Cellulomonas sp. P4_B5_2 | reverse complement strand
GCACCGAGGTGCGGATCCACCACGAGTCGGACGGCGGCGTCCCGTTCACCACGTTCCGGCTGGGCAGCACGCGCCGCTGGTTCGACAAGCAGGCCGGCGTCTGGAAGGACGCGCAGACCGAGTGGTTCAACGTGAAGGTGTGGCGCACCACCGCGCTGAACGCGGCGCGGTCGCTGCGCAAGGGCGACCCCGTCATCGTGCAGGGGCAGCTGTCGACCGAGGAGTGGGTGGGCGCCGACGGCCCGCGGACGTCGCTCGTGCTGGACGCGAGCGCGCTCGGACCGAACCTGGCGTTCGGCAGCAGCCACTTCGCGCGGACGGTCAGCCCCGCGGTCGCGTCCGACGACACGTCCGACGAGGCACCCGCGGACGTCTCCGGGCTGGAGGAGCTCCCGGAGGACGAGGGCGCAGGTCAGGCACCCGCGCAGGACGAGGAGCAGGGGCTCGCACTGGCCGGCGCCAGGTGATCGCCTAGGCTGGGGCACCGGCACCCGACGACGTGGCTGGTCGGACCGCGCGCACCCCGTGCCGCGCGGTCGACCCGCCGCCGGGATGCTGGTCAGCAGTGCCCCGAGCCACGCGAGCGCCGGGGCGACCCCACGAGCACCGAGGCGGACGAAGAGCCAGTGGCTGAGTTCATCTACTCCATGTACAAGACGCGCAAGGCGCACGGCGACAAGGTCATCCTCGACGACGTCACCCTCAACTTCCTGCCGGGCGCCAAGATCGGCGTCGTCGGACCCAACGGCGCCGGGAAGTCGACGATCCTCAAGATCATGGCCGGCCTCGACCAGCCGTCGAACGGCGAGGCGCGCCTGAGCCCGGGCTACACGGTCGGCATCCTGCAGCAGGAGCCGCCGCTGAACGAGTCCAAGACGGTGCTCGGCAACGTCGAGGAGGGCGTCGCCGAGATCAAGGGCAAGCTCGACCGGTACAACGAGATCTCGGAGCTGATGTCCCAGCCGGACGCGGACTTCGACGCGCTGCTGGCCGAGATGGGCCACCTGCAGGAGGCGATCGACGCCGCCGACGCCTGGGACCTGGATGCCCAGCTGGACCAGGCGATGGACGCCCTGCGCTGYCCGCCGCCGGACGCCGACGTCACCGTCCTGTCCGGTGGTGAGCGCCGCCGGGTCGCCCTGTGCAAGCTGCTCCTGGAGAAGCCGGACCTCCTGCTCCTCGACGAGCCCACCAACCACCTGGACGCGGAGAGCGTGCTCTGGCTGGAGGCCCACCTCAAGGACTACCCCGGCGCCATCCTGGCCGTCACCCACGACCGGTACTTCCTGGACCACGTCGCGGAGTGGATCTGTGAGGTCGACCGCGGCCGGCTGTACCCGTACGAGGGCAACTACTCCACCTACCTGGAGAAGAAGGGCGAGCGCCTGGCCATCCAGGGCAAGAAGGACCTCAAGCTGGCCAAGCGCCTCAAGGACGAGCTGGAGTGGGTGCGGTCCAACGCCAAGGGCCGGCAGACCAAGTCCAAGTCGCGCCTGGCGCGCTACGAGGAGATGGCCGCCGAGGCGGACCGCACCAGGAAGCTCGACTTCGAGGAGATCCAGATCCCGCCGGGTCCGCGACTCGGCTCGATCGTGCTGGAGGCCAAGAGCCTGGGCAAGGGCTTCGACGGGCGCGTGCTCATCGACGACCTGAGCTTCACGCTGCCCCGCAACGGCATCGTCGGCGTCATCGGTCCCAACGGCGTCGGCAAGACCACGCTGTTCAAGACGATCGTCGGGCTCGAGCCGCTGGACAAGGGCGAGCTCAAGGTCGGCGAGACGGTGTCGATCTCCTACGTCGACCAGTCGCGCGGCGGGATCGACCCCAAGAAGACCCTGTTCGAGGTGGTCTCGGACGGGCTCGACTTCCTCAAGGTCGGCAACGTCGAGATGCCGTCGCGCGCCTACGTGGCCGCGTTCGGCTTCAAGGGTCCCGACCAGCAGAAGCCSGCCGGSGTGCTGTCCGGCGGCGAGCGCAACCGCCTCAACCTCGCGCTCACGCTCAAGCAGGGCGGCAACCTGCTCCTGCTCGACGAGCCCACCAACGACCTGGACGTCGAGACGCTCGGCTCGCTGGAGAACGCGCTGCTCGAGTTCCCCGGTTGCGCAGTCGTGGTCTCGCACGACCGGTGGTTCCTCGACCGGGTGGCGACGCACATCCTGGCCTACGAGGGGACCGAGGACGAGCCGGGCAACTGGTACTGGTTCGAGGGCAACTTCGCGTCCTACGAGGAGAACAAGGTGGAGCGGCTGGGCGCCGACGCCGCCCGCCCGCACCGCGTGACGTACCGCAAGCTGCGCCGCGACTGACGTCTG
>NZ_JBFUHU010000446.1:0-2324 GCF_056402235.1 Cellulomonas sp. P4_B5_2 | reverse complement strand
GCATGAGCCTGCCGGTCGTCCTGGTGCACGGGCTGCGGACGTCTCGCACGATGTGGCGCGCGCAGGTGCGGGCGCTCGAACGGGTGGGCCGACAGGCGATCGCCGTGGACCTCCCGGGTCACGGCACCCGGATCGGTGAGCCGTTCACCCTGGACTCGGCGGTGGACACGGTCGCGCGGGCGATCGACGGCGTCGGTGGCCGGGCGTTCGTCGTCGGACTCTCGCTCGGCGGGTACGTGGCGATCCGGCACGCCGCCCGGCACCCCGACCAGGTGGCCGGCCTCGTGGCCGCGTCCTGCAGCACGCAGCCGCACCGGGTGCTGCTGGCGGGGTGGTCGGTCGGCGCCCAGGGCATCGCCCGGCTGCCGGACCGAGGTGCGCGCCTCAACCAGTTCTTCGTCGACCGCGTCCTGCCGCTCGAGGGCGCCACGGACGTCGCGGCGGGGGGCTTCGCGCTGGACGCCACGCGGGAGGTCCTGCGCGAGATGATGGTGGCGACGCCGCTGGAGGACCTCGCGCGGATCGAGGCGCCGGTCTGGCTGGTCAACGGGGCGTTCGACCACTTCCGCGGCGAGGAGCGACGGTTCCTGGCCGCGTGCCGCGACGGACGGCTCGTCGTGGTGCCGCGGGCGACGCACCTGGTGAGCCTCGTGGCGCCGGCGCGGTTCACCCGCGTGCTGCTCGAGGCGGTCGACGAGGTCGAGCAGCGCGAGCGTGCGGGTCGCGCCGCAGTCAGGCGTTGAGCGACCAGGCTCGTACGCCCCCGACGATCCCCGCCTGGTTGGGCACGACGACGACGTCGTCGCCGAGCCGGGCGAGCGTCGTGGCGGTGACCTGCCGGGCGTTCCCGCCGCCGAGGTAGAGCCGGTCCCAGACGAACACGGGGCGGAAGCCCTCGACCACGCGGCGCACCCGCCGGGACCAGAGGCCGTCACCGAGCCGGGCTCGCTCGACCTGCCCGATGTACGCGTCGTACGTGGTACCCCACCGGACGGGTGCGTGCGAGAGCTCCAGGTGCGGCGCGAGGACGCCACCGTCGAACAGCGCGGTCCCCAGCCCGGTGCCGAGGGTGAGGACCAGCTCGATGCCCGTCCCGGAGATGACCCCGGCGCCGTGCACCTCCGCGTCGTTGAGGACGAGCGTGGGCAGACCGAGGCGCTCCTGCACGGCCGCCCGGATGTCGTAGCCGGCCCACGCCGTGAACAGGTCCGGGTCGACCGCGGTGCGAGGGCCGGCGCGGGTGACGTAGTGCGGGGTCGCGACGACGACGCCGTGCCGGATCATCCCCGGCATCCCGACGGTGACGCGGTCCGCGGCCGGCAGCCCGGCGGCGATGTCCGCGATCGTGGCCACGAGGCGCTCCGGCGGGAGCGGGTACGGCGTCGGCACCCGCACGGCGGGGGCGTGCAGCGTGCCCGCGGCGTCGAGGACCGACGCCTTGATCCCTCCGCCACCACAGTCGACGGCGAGGGTGAACGGGTTGCTGGACACGGGCCCACGCTAGCGCCGAGTACCGTGTGGGCCCGTGAGCGAACGCCTGGACCCCGCCGAGTCACCCGCCGAGCCGCCCGCCGTGCGGTTGCGACTGGACCTCGCCTACGACGGGACGGGGTTCGCCGGCTGGGCCATCCAGCCGGACCTGCGGACCGTCCAGGGTGTCCTGGAGGCCGCCCTGGGGACCGTCCTGCGCACCGACGGCCCACCGCGCGTGACGGTGGCCGGGCGCACCGACTCGGGCGTGCACGCACGCGGTCAGGTGGCGCACGTCGACGTCCCCGCCGGGCTCATCGAGAAGTCGCGCGGCCGGTCGCGGCGCCCGGTCGACGAGGTGCTGCTCACCCGGCTCGGCGGCATCCTTCCCTCGGACCTGGTCGTGCACGCACTGAGGCGCGCGCCGGACGGCTTCGACGCGCGGTTCTCGGCCTTGAGCCGGCGCTACACCTACCGGATCTGCGACGACTCCGCGCGGCGTGACCCGCTGTCCCGCACGCACGTGCTGTGGCACCGTCGCGCCCTGGACGTCGACGCCATGGCGGCGGCCGCGAAGCCGCTGGTCGGTCGGCACGACTTCGCGTCGTACTGCAAGCCACGGCCCGGGGCGACGACGATCCGGACGCTCGAGGCGTTCGCGTGGTCGAGGCCGGTCGACGGGCCGGACGCAGGACTCGTCGTCGCCACGGTGCGGGCGGACGCGTTCTGCCACTCGATGGTGCGCTCGCTCGTGGGCGCCAGCCTGGCGGTGGGCGAGGGGCGGCAGGCATCCGGCTGGCCCGCCGAGCTGCTCGCCGCCCGGCGCCGCGGGGTGGGGGTGCACGTGGTGGCCG
>NZ_JBFUHU010000445.1:0-2331 GCF_056402235.1 Cellulomonas sp. P4_B5_2 | reverse complement strand
GTCCTCGAGCGTGGTGAGCACGCTCGCCAGGACCGAGTCGCTGCGCTCCGGCGAGGTGGTGGCCAGCGCGGCGTCGCGCACGGCGGGGACCACGGAGCCGTCGGGGCACAGCAGTCCGCTGACCCGGACGTGCTGGAGCGCCTCGGCCACCTCGGTCGGCCCGCACCCGAGCACCGTGGTCAGCGTGCCGGGATCGGACGGAGCGCCGAGGCACATCGCCAGCACCACGTCCCGCATGAGCGGGAGGTCGGCGTCCCCGACTCCCGCGAGCCGCCTGACCGGGTCCCAGGCGGCGAGCACGCCAGGACGGTCCCACGGCTGCGGCCCCACTCCGTCGGCCCCGTCGAGCACCGCGTCCACGAGGCACAGGACGCCACCGGTGAACGCCGTGAGCGCGTCGACGGCCGCACCGTCCAGGTGGTGGCCGAGGCGGTGGCGCGCGCGGGCCTCGACCTGGCCACGGTCCAGCGAGTCGAGGCTGACCGTCGTCCCGCGCTCTCCGATGAGGTCGCGCAGCTCCCCCAGACCGCGCTCGACGGGCCACGGACGGAACGCCACGGTCACCTGCGCCCCGGGGCGGTGCGCCGCGGCGACGATGCGCCGCACCGCGTCGTCACCGAGCTCGTGCACGTCGTCGACGATCAGCGGACCCTCGTCGAGGTCGTCGCGCGGACGGCCCCGACCGTTCCCGTCGCGCGCGTAGAGCGTCTGCAGCGACCGGAGCGCGAGGGTCTTGCCGCTGCCCCCCGGACCGGTGACCGCGACGAGGCGGGGCGCCCGCGGGTCCTCCTCGATAGTCCGGAGCAACCGTTCCACCTGAACCACGCCGGTGGCGCCCACATCGTCGGAGTGCATGCCGTCGTCCCCCACTGCGCCGACCGCGCGCTACTGCACGGCTCGTCGGTACGTTCGGTGCGGGCCTGGCCACGTCGCCGGGCCCCCTCCCCCTCGCATGATGCTCTCCGGCCGGGCGAAAAGCACCTTCCGTCCCGATTGCCCCTAATGCCCGGGGTCCTGCGCTCTCCGCGGGGGGCGGGCGTAGCCGCTGGTCAGACCTCTCCCGTGAACCCCCGGTGCCGGGTCGGCCTCGAGTGCGGACCGGACGATTTCACCCCTGCCGGCACGGGCCCGGAACCCCCCGTCGTCCGGCCACCAGGCGTCCGGAGCCCCCAATGCACCGGTCGCGCGAGGGGGGAGGCCCCCGATGGACGCCCGCCACGGCCTCCCTAGCGTCGACGTGAGCCGACCGGGATCGGCACTCCGACCGAGAGGAACACCATGTCCAGCGTCGCGAGCACCCTGCTCGACTTCATCCTCAACCTCCTGCGCGACCCGGAGACCGCCGCGGCCTTCGCCAGAGACCCGCAGGGCACGCTCGAGGACCACGGCCTCGGCGACATCACGTCCGTCGACATCGAGGACATCATGCCGGTGCTGATGGACGCGTCGCCGTCCAGCTTCGACCGCGACTACACCACGGGCGGCAACACGCTCGGCGCCACGCAGTCGTCCACGGGCGGCGGCGGATCGGCCGGCGGTGGCGGTGGCGGCGCGAGCGACGGAGGGTCGTCGGCGGCGCTGGCCGGAGGCGGGAGCGTCGGGGTGAGCGCCGCGATCCCCGCGCTCCAGCAGGTGTTCCAGACGTACACGTACAACACCACCTCGATCGACGACCGGGACACGATCGTCGACTCGTCGGTCAACCAGAACATCTGGGCGGACGGCGACGTGCACCAGATGTTCGACCTCGACACGGTGGTCGCGTCCGGCGGCGGGGTGGCGGCAGGGCGGGACATCTCCGGCACGGTCGTCGTCGGCGACGAGAACGTGGTCGGCGAGGGGAACTCCGTCGGCAACACCGACAACTCGAACCAGGGCAACACCACCGACTCGTACAACCCGAGCGACTCGTACAACGACAACTCCGACAACTCCGACGACGACGGGGTCGACAACGACAACTCGCACAACGACAACTCGACGGACGACCACACCGACAACTCCGTCGACGACCACAGCGACAACTCGGACGACGACGGCATCGACGTCGACAACTCGSACAACGACAGCTCGACGGACGACCACTCCGAGACCGACAACTCSGTCGACGACCACAGCGAGGTGGACGACCACAGCGACAACTCGATCGACGACCACACCGACAACTCCGACGACGACGGCATCGACGTCGACAACTCGGGCAACGACAGCTCGACCGACAACTCGGACGACGACTTCATCGACGACGACAGCTCGTACACGGACCAGTCCGACGACGACTTCGTCGATGTCGACGTCTGACCCGACGCACCACCGACCGGTCCCCGGGCG
>NZ_JBFUHU010000444.1:0-2345 GCF_056402235.1 Cellulomonas sp. P4_B5_2 | reverse complement strand
TCCCCGGCCGGCGGCGTGCACAACCAGGGGCTGGGGCGGGCCGTGCGGCAGCTCGCGATCGACGGCGCGCGCGAGAACCGCCGGATGGCGCGCGTGGCGGTGCCCGACTACCTGCGGTTCGGCCCGGTCAACACGTTCCACCTGTTCAGCGAGCTCACCCGGTTCCCGTCGCTCGAGCGGCTGCTCAAGGTGAAGGTGCCGACGCTGGCGGTGATCGGCAGCAGGGACCCGCTCATGGCGCCGCCGGCGCGGGTGCGCGAGGTCGGTCGGCTCGCCGGCGACCACACCACCGTGGCTCTCATCGAGGGCGCCGCGCACGCGATGAACTTCAGCCACCCGGGCGAGCTCGCGCACGTGATCTCGTCCTGGCTGGACGGCGTCGAGATCGTCGACGACCCCGACCAGCCGGGGTTCACCCGGGTTCTGCAGCTGCCCCGGGAGTGAGGAGCCGTTCGAGCAGCAGCTCGTGCAAGCGAGGATCGGCGAGCGGCCGGAAGTGCCCCGGGGTGTCCAGGACGACCTCCCGCGCTCCCTCGAGCGCGCTGCCCCCGGGGATGTGCGGATCCCAGTGGCTGTACACGGACGTGATCCGTGCGTTCACGTCGCGCTCGGCCGCGAGCGCCAGGATCGTCGCGTCGGTGGGCCGGAACGCGCGCACGGACGGCGCCAGGAACCACCGGGCCAGGACGGACCCGGCGAACGGGGTGTTGACCGCGATCATCGAGTCGATCCGGGCGTCCGGGTCCTCGCGCAGCATCGCGAGCTTGCCGATCAGCCCGCCCTTGCTGTGGGCCACGAGCACGACGTCGCGCAGGTCGCGGTCCGTCAGGTAGCGCCCGAGGACGCCCGCCCCGAACGGGACGGGCCGGCGGTTGTTGCCCAGGTCCGGCAGCACGTGCACCCGGACGCCGTGCTCGTGCAGGAGGGTCGCCAGAGGCAGCAGGAAGTGCCACGACTCGTAGACGCCCGGGACCAGGACGACCGGGGGCCCCACCGGGTGCTCCGGCCGGCGCAGGTCGTCGGGGTCGGTGCGGGACGCGATCCCCGCGGCCTGCCAGCCGAGCACGGCGGCGTAGTCGCGCACGCGCCACCACGTCCTGCGGGCGATCGTGGACGGGGGCATGGTGCCCATCGTCCTACCGGCGGACGCCGCGCACCGGCGCAGCGGTCAGCGGGTCGTCCGGCCACGCGTGCTTCGGGTACCGGCCGCGCAGCTCGGCCCGGACCTGCGGGTAGCCCGTGCGCCAGAACGACTCCAGGTCCGCGGTCACGGCGGCGGGACGGCCTGCGGGCGACAGGAGGTGCAGGAGCACCGGGACGCGTCCGTCGGCCAGCCGCGGGGTCGCGCGCCACCCGAACGTCTCCTGCAGGCGGACCGGGAGGATCGGCTGGTCTCCGGTGTAGTCCACGCGCACCTGCGAGCCGCTGGGTACGGCGAGCCGTTCCGGCGCGAGCGCGTCGAGCCGGCTCGCGTCGGGCCACGGCAGGAGCCTCCGGAGTGCCTGCAGGACGTCGACGCGTCCCAGGTCCCGAGCGCCGCGGACACGGGCGAGGTCGGGACCCAGCCACTCCTCCAGGTGCGCGAGCAGCGCGGCGTCCGACACGTCCGGCCACGGGGCACCCAGTGCGCGGTGCAGGAACGCCATCCGGTGCCGCAGGTTCGTCGCCGCCTCCGACCAGCGCAGCAGGGCCAGACCGTCGCGGGACAGGCCCTCGCGCAGCGCGTCGACGACGAGGGCCGGCGACGGGCTGGTCAGCGGGACGGAGGTCAGCTCGATCGCGCCGAGCCGGCGCACCCGTCGGGCCACGACGCTGCCGTTCGACCAGGACACGTCGTCCTCCTCACGCAGCAGGGCCGGGGCCGCCTCGACCGCGAGGCCCTGGTCGATCGGGGCCGCGGACCGGATCGTCGCATCCCGCCGGGAGGCCCCGCGGTCGGCGTCGGCGACCGCGAGCCACGGCTGGCCCACCAGGGCGGACCCCGGCGGGAGCGACGCGCCCGTCCCGGAGGTCATCAGGTACGTCGACCCCCCTGGTCGGAGGCGGGCGAGGCGGTCCGGGTGGGCGAGGGCGACGAGCAGGCCCACGGTGAGGTCGTCCGTGAGGTCCTCGGTGGGCGCCGTCCCCGGGACCGAGGCCTGCAGACGGCCGACCTGGGTCCGCCACGCCCCCGACTGCGACCCTCCGCGGCGCAGCGCACGCAGGGCCGCCACGAGGTCACCGCCGGGTGCACGCGCGTCGTCGGCGAGCAGGGCGACGACCTCGGCGGCACGTCGGGCGCCGACGAGCGCAGCACCGTCCAGGAGCGCCCGGCCGAGCCGCGGGTCGACCGGGATCGCCGAGAC
>NZ_JBFUHU010000443.1:0-2355 GCF_056402235.1 Cellulomonas sp. P4_B5_2 | reverse complement strand
GCTGCAGGCGCGCTACGACGCGATCGTCATCGCCACCGGGGCCACCGTGCCGCGCGAGCTGCAGGTGCCCGGCAAGGAGCTCGGCGGCGTGCACGTGGCCATGGAGTTCCTCCACCAGGCCAACGCGGTCGCGGCCGGCAAGCCGGTGGCGGACCAGATCACCGCCGAGGGCAAGCACGTCATCATCATCGGCGGCGGCGACACCGGCTCGGACTGCCTCGGCACCGCGCTGCGCCAGGGTGCCGCCTCGGTGACCACCCTCGCGATCGGCAAGCGCCCGCCGGAGGATCGCCCCGCGCACCAGCCGTGGCCGACGGACCCGATCCTGTTCGAGGTGTCGTCGTCGCACGCCGAGGGCGGCGACCGGGACTACCTCGCCTCGACGGTCGAGTTCGTGGGCGACGAGTCCGGGAACGTGCGCGCGCTGCAGCTGGCCACGACGCAGTACCTGCCCGACGGACGCCGGGTGCCGACGCCGGGCACGGAGCGCGAGATCCCGGCCGACCTGGTGCTCGTCGCGATGGGCTTCACCGGCCCGGAGGTCGACCCGCTCACCGCGCAGATCGGCATCGAGCTGACCCCGCGTGGCCTGGTCACGCGCTCGGACGACTACGCGACGACCGTGCCGGGCGTCTTCGTGGCGGGGGACGCCGGCCGCGGCCAGTCACTCATCGTGTGGGCGATCGCCGAGGGCCGCGCGGCCGCGGCAGCCGTCGACACCTACCTCTCCGGCAGCACGGAGCTGCCCTCCCCGGTCACCGCCAGCACCGTGGCGCTGCGCCCCTGAACCCCACCTGACCGCGGTCCTCTACCGGCCGGCCACGGTGGTCGGACGGGACTTTCGGTCCGACCGAGAAACAACGGAAGGCATAGGCTCGCTTCATGCGTAGAGCAAAGATCGTCTGCACCATCGGTCCCGCCACAGAGTCGGCGGAGCAGATCCAGGCCCTCGTCGACGCCGGCATGGACGTGGCGCGGTTGAACCGCAGCCACGGCTCCACGGAGGTCCACAAGGCGGTGTACGACAACGTCCGCGCCGCCGCGCAGGCGTCCGGTCGGTCCGTCGCGGTCCTCGTCGACCTGCAGGGTCCGAAGATCCGCCTCGGCCGGTTCATCGCGGAGAAGCACGACCTCGCGGTGGGTGACACGTTCACCATCACCACCGAGGACGTCCAGGGCACCAAGGAGCTCGTCTCCACCACCCACAAGGGTCTGCCCAACGACGCCCGCGTCGGTGACCCGATCCTCATCGACGACGGCAAGGTCCTGGTCCGCGTGACCGCCGTGGAGGGCCCCCGCGTGGTCACCCGCGTCGAGGTCGCCGGCCCGGTGTCCAACAACAAGGGCCTCAACCTGCCGGGCGTGGCCGTGTCCGTCCCCGCGATGAGCGACAAGGACGAGGAGGACCTGCGCTGGGCCCTCAACGTCGGCGCGGACATCATCGCCCTGTCGTTCGTGCGGTCCGCCGCCGACTACGACGACGTGCGCCGGATCATGGAGGAGGAGAACCGGGTCATCCCGGTCATCGCCAAGATCGAGAAGCCGCAGGCCGTCGAGAACCTGGCCGAGATCGTCGCCGCGTTCGACGGCATCATGGTCGCCCGCGGTGACCTGGGTGTCGAGCTGCCGCTCGAGCAGGTCCCGCTGGTGCAGAAGCGTGCGGTCGAGCTGGCCCGTCGCAACGCGAAGCCCGTCATCGTGGCGACGCAGGTGCTCGAGTCCATGACCACCAACCCGCGCCCCACCCGCGCCGAGACGTCGGACTGCGCCAACGCGGTGCTCGACGGCGCGGACGCGGTCATGCTCTCGGGCGAGACGAGCGTCGGTGACTACCCGATCGAGACCGTGCGCACGATGGCGCGGATCATCGAGGCGACCGAGGAGATGGGTCGGGAGCGCATGGCGCCCCTCGGCTCCACCCCGCACACCCGCGGTGGCGTGATCACCCGGGCGGCTGCCGAGATCGGCGAGGTTCTCGACGTCAAGTACCTGGTCACGTTCACGCAGTCGGGGGACTCGGCCCGCCGCATGTCGCGCCTGCGCTCGAACATCCCGCTGCTGGCCTTCACGCCGGCGGAGGACGTGCGCAACGTCCTGTCGCTCAGCTGGGGCCTGCAGACCTACCGCGTGCCTGCCGTCGAGGACACGGACGCGATGGTCAACCAGGTCGACTCGACGCTGCGCGCCAACGGTCTCGCGGAGATCGGCGACTACGTCGTCGTCGTTGCCGGTGCCCCCGTGGGCGTCGTCGGCTCGACGAACTCGATCGTCGTGCACAAGATCGGCGACGAGGAGAACTCGAGCGGCCGCGTCGCCTGACGCACCGCCCTCGTACCACCACGTTCGGCCCCGGCG
>NZ_JBFUHU010000442.1:0-2373 GCF_056402235.1 Cellulomonas sp. P4_B5_2 | reverse complement strand
GCTCCGCACGCTCGTCGCGGAGCTCGGCGGGCAACGCGCTCAGGCCGGCCTCGAGACCGCCCAGCACGCGGGTCCGCTCCGCGACCACGGCCGGGTTCCAGTCGCGCACCCGCCGGTCGGCCTCGTACGCCTCGGCGGCCGCCTCGACGACCTCGTGCGCGGCACGCACGGCGGCGTGCTCGGCCGGGGCGTGCTCGGCGACGGTGTGCAGGCTGACGAGCCGGACGCCGGGCAGCGTGCGGACGCCGGGGTCGACGTCGTGCCGGAGCGCGAGGTCCACCACGGTGAGCGAGGCAGGCGTCCCGACGCGCGCGGCGGCGAGCGCGTCGACCCCGAGCACGGCACCCGCGGCCCCGCTGCACGCGACCACGAGGTCCACGTCGGACACCTCGGCCGCGAGGTCGGCCGACGCGGGCAGCGACCGGACGCCGCGGGCGGCCGCGAACGAGCCGGCGCGGCCGGAGGCGGAGTAGACCCGGATGTCGCGCGCGCCGCGGGCCTTGAGGGCGGCCAGGGAGGCTCCCGCWTAGGAGCCGGTGCCGATGAGGACGCAGCGCACCGCGGACCAGTCGGGCAGGTGCTGCTCGGCGATGTCGAGCGCGACGCCGACCACCGAGCGGCCGGTGGCGCCGAGGCCGGTGCGGCTCTCGACGGTGCGCGAGACGCGCGAGGCCGCCTGGAACAGGGACTCGAGGCCGGAGGTGGTGGTGTGGTCACGGCGGGCGCTGGTCAGCGCGCGGCGGACCTGTCCGGCGATCTCCCGCTCGCCGACCACCATGGAGTCGAGGCCGCTGGCGACGGAGAACAGGTGGGCGGCGGCGTCGGTGCCGGTGCGCACGCGGAGGTGTCCGGAGACCTGCCCGGCGGTGTAGCCGGAGCGACCGGCCACGGCGACGGCGGCCGTGTCGAGAGCGGCCGGGGTGTCGGCCGCGTCGTCGACCTCCAGGTACAGCTCGAACCGGTTGCACGTCGCCAGGACGACGGCACCGGACACGGACGCGACCGAGCCCACGAGCTCGGACGCGACGGCCTGCACGTCCGACGAGAGACGTTCCAGCACATCGAGGTCGAGGTCGTGGTGGCTGGCAGCAAGGGACAGCAGCACCACGTCCCCGAGTTAATCATCTCGACAATTGTCCGGCACAATCGAACCCGTGATCCTTCCTTCCTCGCACCCCCTCGTCGACGGCCGGACGGAGAATTCTTCGCTCGTGCGCGCCTATTCCGGCGAGCGGCCTGCGCGTCGGCCGGTCTGGTTCATGCGACAGGCCGGACGGTCCCTGCCCGAGTACCGCGAGGCGCGCGTCGGCACGGCCATGCTCGACGCCTGCCTGGACCCGGCGCTGGCCAGCGAGATCACCCTCCAGCCGGTGCGCCGGCACGACGTGGACGCGGCGATCTTCTTCTCGGACATCGTCGTGCCCCTCAAGCTCGCGGGCGTCGACGTGGAGATCAAGCCCGGCGTCGGACCGGTGATGGGCGCCGCGGTCCGGACGGCCGACGACGTCGCGCGCCTGCGCGACCTCGGCCCGCTGACCCCGCAGGCGCTCCAGCCGGTCTCGGACGGCGTCGCGCTCACGGTCGCGGCCCTCGGCTCCACACCCCTCATCGGCTTCGCGGGCGCACCCTTCACGCTCGCCGCGTACCTGGTCGAGGGCGGGCCGTCCCGCGACCACCTGGCCGCCCGCACCCTCATGCACGCCGACCCCGCCACGTGGACCGCGCTCACCGAGTGGGCCGCGGACGTGACCGGGGCGTTCCTGCGCGCGCAGGTGCTGGCCGGCGCCAGCGCGACCCAGCTCTTCGACTCGTGGGCGGGCTCGCTGGGCCTGGCCGACTACACGGCCCACGTCGCGCCGGCGTCGGCCCGCGCGCTGAGCCACGTGCAGGACCTGGGCGTGAAGAAGGTCCACTTCGGCACCGGCACCAGCGAGCTGCTCGGCGCCATGCGGGACGTGGGCGCGGACGTCATCGGCGTCGACTACCGCCTGCCGCTGGACGAGGCGAACCGACGGCTCGGCGGCACCACGCCGCTGCAGGGGAACATCGACCCGGCGCTGCTGGCCGCTCCCTGGCCGGTGCTGGAGGCGCACGTCCGCGACGTCGTGACGCGCGGGTCGGTGGCGCCCGGGCACGTGGTGAACCTGGGCCACGGGGTGCCGCCGGAGACCGATCCGACCGTCCTGACGCGGGTCGCCCAGCTGGTCCACGACATCTGATGACCTGGGACGCGGTCGTCGTCGGCGGCGGGATCGCGGGGCTAGTCGCCGCGCGGGAGCTGGCCCACGAAGGCCTGCGGACCCTCGTGCTCGAGGGCCGGGACGCACCCGGCGGGGCGGTCCGCGGGCACACGGTCGCCGGGCTGCGGCTCGA
>NZ_JBFUHU010000441.1:0-2379 GCF_056402235.1 Cellulomonas sp. P4_B5_2 | reverse complement strand
GTGCTGGAGCAGGCCGACGACGACGACCTCGCGCTGGCCGACGAGGTCACCGACGCGGTCCTGGCCGTCGTGCGCGCCGCGATCGGCGACGCCGACCCCGGCACCGGGCACGCGCCCTGGCTGGGCCTCCTGACGCTCCCCGCCGTCGACGGTGAGCCGACACCCGCCCACGGCCTGGTGCTCCCGGACGGGCCCGCGGCCGACCTGCTGGACCCGCGCGTGCTGGCGCCCGTGACCCTCGAGGCGGTGGAGCGCTGGGGCGCCGCGACCCTCGTCGCCGTCGGGGTGCGCGACGACCTCGCGGTGGTGCACGTGGCCGACGTGGTGGCCGAGCCCGCCGCGATCGACCCGGACGGCACCGACGACGCCAGCCTTGCCGCGCAGTCGCTCGACGCCTGGCCCGACTACCTCGCGCACCTGTCCACGACGCTCGGCGGCGGCGAGTACGTGGGCGACGTCGACGCGGTGGCCGACCTGGACGCGGTCGAGGAGGGTCGCTGGTCCGACGTCCTCGCGCGGCTCGCCTCCGTCCCCGCACTGCGGCGTGCGCTGCTGGACCGGGTGCGCGGCGAGCGCGGGGCGACCGCGTCCTCGTACACCGCCTGGTGGCTGCGCGAGCGGGGGCCGGACCGGCTCGACGGCATCTTCGCGATCGACAGCGACGAGACGGAGCCGACCCTCCGGGACGTGCTGCCGGCGGTGCCGGACGTGCTGCGGGGGCTCGACGCGGGGATCCAGCGGGCGCTGGGCGGCGTGGGCCGATTCGACGAGCTCGGTGCCGACGCGTGGGTGCGGGTGCTCGACGCGCTCGGGCACCCCGGCTCCCCTGTGGACGAGCGGACCGCGGTGGCCCTGTGGCGGGGTATCGCGGCAGCGGCCGCACGCTCGGACGGGGGACCGCAGGCGCGTCCGGCRGAGCGGATCCCGGCGCTCGTCGCCCCGGCGCAGGTGGCGGTGGTGCACGCCGACGACGCGGCCGTCGCCGAGCAGCCCATGTGGTGGCAGCGCACGGACGTGGCGGCCATGGTGCCGGCCACCCGGGCGCACGCGGACGCCCTGGCGGCGCTGCTGGATCTGCCGCTGGCCACGGAGCTGGCGGCCGGCGAGATCGACGACGCGGACCGCTGCGTGGAGCAGCCCGTGCCGGCGGAGGTCTCCGCGCTCCTGGACGACGCCCCGGCCACGTGGTGGGAGCACGAGGAGCTGACGGTCGACGGAGCGCCGGTGGACTGGTGGGTGACCGGCGAGGGTGCGCACGCGGTGGTCCGTGCCGTGCACGCGGCGGGACTGGCTGCCGGGTTGGCGCAGGCGGGCGGGCGCTGGTCGGCGCGGCACGCGATCGAGGCGGTCCTCGTGGCGCCGGAGCGCGCGGCGGAGCTGGTGATCGGGACCGTGCTCGACGACCCGATCGGGCCCTGACTAGTCCTGAGCGGGCGGCTCGTCGGCCGGTGCCGCTGGGGGAACGGGCCGGTGCCGGCGGGCCCAGTCGGCCCCGAGCAGGCCGAGGGCGACCCCCGTGGCGCAGACCCACACGATGTCCCACTCGACCTCGCCCGTGAGTGCGAGGACCCCGGTCACCAGCAGCGCCAGCACCCAGATCCCGGTGCCCACGAGAACCACCCGCTCGAGGTCGATGGCGACCGGAGGGGGAGTGGTGCGGGTCGGGTGCAGCAGGGTGGCGAACGGCGAGGGCACGTCAGAAGCGTAGTCGCCCGCGCCGGGGCGTCAGGCGGTCGGCGAGACCGCGAGCGCCGTCGCGGTCGCGTACGCCTCGGACACGGCGGTCAGGTGTGCCTGTGCCACGTCACGGGGCACGAGCCCTGTCGCGGCGACACCCTCGGTGTCGTTCTCCTCGTGCGCCATCACGGCCGCCAGCACCGGCCCGTACACCCCGGTCTGGTCGCGCAGGGCGTGCGCGATCTGCTCGGACACGCCCGAGCGCTCCACGAGCGAGTCCACGGACAGGTGCTCCTGCGCGGCGACCGCGGAGAGGAGCCCGACGGTGTACCCCGCGTCGGAGCCCGTCAGGGTTCCGCACGTCAGCGCGCGAGCGAGGATCGACCAGAGCGCGCCGACCGTCGCCGGGCGCGCGTCGACCAGAGAGGCCATGGCCAGTGCGCTCAGCTGCCGCGGGCCCAGGAGGACGACGGCGTGCCGCACCGAGTCGATGTGGCGGCGCACCCCGGTCGCGCTCGAGTTGACCATGGCCAGCACCCGCATGCTCAGCTCAGGGTCCGACTCGACGGTGTGGACGATCGCCTCGTGGTCGGGCGACTCGGCCGAGAGGAGGCGGACCAGGGTCAGGCACTGGATCTCGCCGGCCCGGAAGTCGCGACCCGTGCCCTCCGCGCGACGCTCGAACATGGGGCCCTGCAGGAG
>NZ_JBFUHU010000440.1:0-3226 GCF_056402235.1 Cellulomonas sp. P4_B5_2 | reverse complement strand
GATGGCGTCCGCTCGCCTGACGCTGACCAGCAACAACACCGGCGGGTTCAACATCCAGACCACGGGCAACGGCAAGGGCAAGGGCGGCACCTGCTCGGGTGACTCCGGCGGGCCGGTGTTCCACGGCGGCTACACGTCGAACACGATCGTGGCCGTGACGTCGTTCGGTCTGAACTCGTACTGCCGCGGCACCGACTTCGGGTACCGCGTCGACACCCAGGCGGCCCAGGACTGGATCCGGTCCGTCATCGGCGACGAGGAGTTCGCGCAGATCGACATCGTCGCGATCTGAGCAGCTCGACCCCGACCCTCCCTCGGAACCTGCACGGTCCCGAGGGAGGGTCGTGCCGTTCCGCCCTGGGACCTTGGACCCCCACAGGCTCCGAGATCACCCGCTGGCGACCGTGGTGATCGGGTGAGGGGCCCCTGGTGGTGCGGGTCACGGGGGTCCGCAGGAGGAGAGTGGAACTGGCCACAAGCCGCTCTACCTGCCATGAGTGCTCAACGAGGAGACCCTTCATGCACCCGGACCTTGCCATCGCCATGTACCGCCACGAGGAGCACCAGCTCGAGGTCCGCCTCGAGCAGCGCCGGTCGCACCTCGAGAAGGCGGGCCCGGGTATCCGCCGTCGGCTCCGGCCGCACCGGCACCCGCTGCGCGCACGCCGATAGCTCGGACCCCAGCGCTAAACGCTTAGGCGGGGTTGTCGTCACGGAAAACGCTCTCCTACTGTCGTGAAACCGGTCTCTCGCAGCCCGGGGAAGCTCCCACGACGAAGTGAGGCAACGATGAGACGACCACTCGCACCCCGGCTCCTGGCAGCGGGGACCACGGTGGCGCTGGCGACGGCGATCGGCGTGACGGCCCTGACGGTCTCGGCTGCGCAGGCGGCGACGGGCCCGGCAACCGGCTTCGCGTCCGTCAACGGCGGCACCACCGGAGGTGCGGGCGGGCAGACGGTCACCGCGAGCACCGGCACCGCGATCCACGCGGCCTTGTGCAACCGCGCGAGCAGCAGCACACCGATCACGATCCAGGTGCAGGGCACCATCAACCACGCCAACACGGCCAAGGTGTCCGGCGAGAGCTGCAGCACCGCGGCCGGCGTGATCGAGCTCAAGCAGATCAGCAACGTGACGATCGTCGGTGTGGGCAGCGGGGCCGTGTTCGACCAGCTGGGCATCCACATCCGCGAGTCCAGCAACATCATCATCCAGAACGTGACGGTCAGGAACGTCAAGAAGTCGGGCTCGCCCACGTCGAACGGCGGCGACGCCATCGGCATGGAGAGCGGCGTGCACAACGTCTGGGTCGACCACGCCACGCTCGAGGCGTCCGGCGGGGAGTCGGAGGGCTACGACGGCCTCTTCGACATGAAGGCGAGCACGACGTACGTGACCCTCTCCTACAGCATCCTGCGCAACTCTGGCCGCGGGGGCCTGGTCGGCTCCAGCGACAGCGACCTCCAGAACGGCCCCGTCACGTTCCACCACAACCTGTACGAGAACATCGACTCCCGCGCCCCGCTGCTGCGCGGCGCCACGGCCCACATCTACAACAACTACTACGCGGGCCTCAACGAGTCCGGGATCAACTCCCGCGCCGGAGGCAAGGCCAAGGTCGAGAACAACTACTTCGAGGACTCGAAGGACGTGCTCGGCACCTTCTACACGGACCTGCCGGGCAGCTGGCAGGTGGCCGGGAACATCTTCGACAACGTGACCTGGAGCGCCAAGGGCACCGACAACAACCCGGCCGGACCCAACCCGACGTCCACCACGACGGTGAGCATCCCGTACGGCTACACGCTCGACGGGGCCGCCTGCGTGCCGGCGATCGTGCGCCAGACGGCAGGCGCCGGCACAGGCCTGAAGGTCTCGAACGGCTCGTGCACCCCTACGACGCCGACGCCCACCCCGACGACGCCGACCCCGACGCCGACGACCACGACCCCCGCCCCGACGCCCTCCCCGACGTCGACGACGCCCACCGGCACCAACCTCAGCATCGGCGCGGGCGCTGACGGCTCGAGCAAGGCCAGCGGCACCAGCTACGGCAACGTCATCGACGGGTCCACGAGCACGTACTGGTCGCCGTCCGGATCGACGGGCAGCATCTCCGTCAAGTGGGGATCGGCGAAGACGGTGTCGACCATCGCGATCCGTGAGGCCTCCGGGGCCACCGGCCGGATCGGGAACTGGCGCGTGCTCAACGGCGACACGCCCCCCCCCCCCCCCCCCCCCCCCCCCCCCCCCCCCGCGACTCTGTCACGTCGGCCCTCCGACCCGGCATCCTGTGCTCATGCAGGTCACGGTCGTCGGCGCAGGGATCGGTGGGCTCGCGGTCGCGGTGGGGCTGCACCGCCGAGGGCATGACGTCACGGTGCTGGAGCGCAGCCCGGACCTGACCGCGCCCGGCGCCGGGATCTCGCTGTTCGCCAACGGGCTCGCCGCCCTTCGGGTGCTCGGACTGGCCGACGACGTCCGCGCGGTCTCCGCTCCGTACGACTCCACGCTGCGGACGGGCCAGCGGCAGCCGTCGGGACGGTGGCTGGTCGAGGTCCCCCCGAGCTCCACGCAGGACCTCGCGGTCGTGCACCGGCAGGACCTGCAGCGCATGCTGCTGGACGCGCTGCCCGAGGGCGTGGTGCGCACGGGCATGACGGTGGCCGGCGTCGAGCACGCGCGCGGGGTCGTCATTGATTCCTCTGGAGGTCGCGCGGCCGCGGACCTCGTGGTCGGTGCAGACGGGCTCCGCAGCGCGGTCCGGAGCACGTTCGCCCACGGAGCGTCCCCCCGGTACGTCGGCTACACCGCGTGGCGGGGAGTCACCGAGGGTGCGGTCGACCTGCTCGGCTCCGCGGGCGAGACGTGGGGCCGCGGCGAGCGGTTCGGGTACGTGCCACTGCGGGACGGACGCGTGTACTGGTTCGCCGTCGCGAGCGTCCCGCCGGGCACCCGGTCCGCCGACGAGGTCGCCGAGGTCCGTCGCCGCTTCGACCACTGGCACGACCCGATCCCCGCGCTCGTCGCCGGCACCGACCCGGCCGCGGTGCTGCGGCACGACATCCACGACCTCGACCGGCGGCTCCCGTCGTTCGTGCAGGGTCGGGTGGCCCTGCTCGGGGACGCCGCCCACGCGATGACCCCCGACGTCGGGCAGGGCGGCGGGCAGGCGCTCGAGGACGCGGCGACCCTCGCGGTCCTGTGCGACGGCGACCTGCGC
>NZ_JBFUHU010000439.1:0-2389 GCF_056402235.1 Cellulomonas sp. P4_B5_2 | reverse complement strand
TTGGCGGTCTGGTATGGGGTCTGGGCTCGAAACCACCCGAAGCGATCCGGGCTGGTCGGACGGATTTCCGAGTCTGCATTGATGCCCGACGTTGAGACCGATCACGAGATCCAAGTGACGATGAGTGGATATCTCGTTCCAAAGCCTCACCTGGTGCGAATTACGCTGACGAACCTTGGGCCGAACGACCTGGTCCCATCCGCGTTCGAGGGCGGATACCTCCGCTGCATCTCGCCAACCCCGGAAGCCCCCGATGAGGCTGCGCTCCGCTACACCATGGTGCCGATCGCGATCCTTCACACGAGCTCGCCATGCACCATCGTGTACCCGAAGGGTCAGACCATAGGCGTCGAGCTGACACCGTGTCAGTTGCGCGTCGGGGAAACGGTGACCATCACCTTGATCATCGCCGGCAAGCCCGACTTCACGTGGGAAGACCGCCTGGCGGAATTCACTCTTCAGGCGATCAAGGGCGAGAGGCCGGCAAGCTTCGAGCTCTCCGTGGACCTGCCCCTGATCGGCGCCGTTCCAGTCACTTGGCGTCGAGCGCGACCGTAGTCGCGGCTCGCCAGGACCGTGTGCCTAGCTGGGCGGCAACTCGTACCGATACCGGATGGGCTTGAGCCGAGACTCTTCGGCTATCCAGTCACGCCACCAGCGCGCGTCGCCGCCGTTGGTCTGCACCGCGCCGTCGGCCTCGCGCCACCATGTGATGCCATCTACTACGTACAGGTCCGACACGATCGGCTCGCGGGAGTTCAGCACCTCGCCGATCGTCAGCTCCACCTTGGTCGCGGCGCCGGACGAACCCTTGACCTCCACGCGGCGGACCTCGGAACCCTTCGTTACTTCCAGGTCGTACGCCTTTGATGAGCCGGTGTACTCGATGTCGTAGTCCTCGGCCTTGTAGGCCGCCCACGCCATGTTCACCGCGTGCCACTCGATCGCGCTACGGACCGCTGAGTCCGCGATGTACCCGCTGCCGCCTCGCTTTCCAGCCTTGCCTGGCGTCGTCCCGGCCGTCGGACCCGGCAGACCGCGTAGGTCGTCCAAGGAGAGGAGCTCAAGCACTTCGACTGGCATCTTCACGAGGTACGTCTGCTGGGCACGCAGTTCCCGCTTGTCGCTGAACTGGAACGGGAAGTAGAGCGTGCCCTCGGGGTATTGCCCTTCGAGGTCGGCCTGGATCTGCCGCAGCTCCGACTCGAGCGCTCGCGCATGGCTGAGAAAGACCGGGTCGGCCAGCGGTGTATAGCTCACGAGCGGCATCCGCCAAGCGGGGCGGGGCACGAGGCTGCCACTCGCGCGGCCGACCGTGCCGTGCGCCTGCCAAGAGATGTCGGTGTCCTCGTAAGCACCCGTCGCCTGGGACCAGCCGACGATGGCCGGCTCGCCCGCGAGCGTCTTGTGCCAATGGAGCACGACGTCCCCCGGCTGTACGTACGTGACCAGCTCGTATCCCCAGTACGGTCGCCCCTTGCCATCGGTCATCGGTGCGAAGAGGTCGGCACCAAGGTCCTCGCGTTCGGTGATCTCCATCCAGAAACGCTGATCCGGATCCGACACCCACCACTCATTGATCGCCACGGGCGACATCTTGCCGGGAATGCGCGCCTGTCGGGACCCGTGCAGCCGGGGCAGTAACCAGGTTTTTAGAGGGTGATGGTCGCGCCCGGCTCCTCGCCGGCGGTCCCGGCCTTCTTGGCCTCGCGCGCCTCCTTCACGCGCTTCAGGCGGGCAGGCGACTGGTAGACCTCGTCCAGCACCTCCGACATGAGCGCGATGATCTCCTCGGCGTCGTCTTTGGTGACCGGGTCCGTGAAGTCGCCGTGGGCCATGCCGTTGCCGAAGTGCCGAACCTCGTGCGCCTGCTCCTTGGTGTGCTTGCGGATGTGCCCCCCGTCCGCCAGCGCCTCGATGCGGCTGAACAGGTCCTTGCCCTCCGCACCYTTGTCCTTCGCGGTGGCCTCGATGACCGCGCGGGCGAGCGCACCGACGGCGCGGTAGGCGCCAGAGCTGAAGCAAAGCGTGGCCTCCGTGGCGGCCTGCCCGATGTGCTCCGGCACGTCGGGGAACTGCTGAGAGTCGCGGCGACGCGGGACGAAGTATGGCTGCCGCCACGACCGAGCCTGGGCAGCACTTTCGTCTGCCTTACCCGCGTTCCCTCCGGAGTACTCCCAGACGATGATCAGGCGCTCGCAGTTCGGGCACTTGTACGCCGCTTCGGTCACCATCTGGCCCGCTGCCGTGTCGATCACGAACATCGGTGACACCGCTTTCAAGTGGACGAGCCGCCCACACCAGCCGCAGTCTGTGCTCGCCATGTCAGGAGCCTACTGACCTGCGCCGACACGACACGCGGGTATGGGAAGAGCCGGGCACCCTAAGG
>NZ_JBFUHU010000438.1:0-2394 GCF_056402235.1 Cellulomonas sp. P4_B5_2 | reverse complement strand
GCGGTAGGACGGGCCCATGGCCCACGACGAACGACTGGTCGCGCGCGTCCTCGCCGACGCGCGCGACCTCGTGCGCGGAGAGATCGCGGAGCTCGTCGCGCGTCGTCGGGCCACGGGCTACGGCCCCCTGTACGACCTCGTCGCGGACTACCCGCTCCGGGAGGGCAAGGGTCTGCGTCCTGCCATCTGCCTGAGCGCGGCCATCGCCGCGGGTGGCCGCACGGAACAGGCGCTCGGCTCGGCGACGGCCCTGGAGCTCCTGCACAACGGCTTCCTGGTGCACGACGACATCGAGGACGCCTCCACGTTCCGGCGCGGCCGCGCCACCCTGTTCGCGGACCGTGGCGTCCCGGTGGCGATCAACGTGGGGGACGCGACGAACATCCTCTCGGTCGGCGTGCTGCTGGAGAACGTGTCGGGCATCGGCGTCCGCAAGGCGCTCCTGGTGCTGCGGGAGTTCGAGCGGATGGCACGCGAGTCGGTGGAGGGTCAGGCGATCGAGCTCGACTGGATAGCCGCCGGAACGTTCGACCTGCAGGACCGCGACTACGTGCGCATGGTCTACAAGAAGACCTGCTGGTACACGGTGATCGCGCCGCTGCGCATCGGCGTGATCTGCGGCAGCCCGCCGGGGGAGGGCCGGCCCACCGAGCAGGAGCTCCTCGCGCTCGTCTCCCTCGGGTTCCACGCCGGCGTCGCGTTCCAGATCACCGACGACGTGCTCAACCTCGTGGCCGACGAGGGCGCCTACGGCAAGGAGTCCGCCGGCGACCTCTGGGAGGGCAAGCGCACGGTCATGCTCCTGCACTTCCTGCGGACGGCCCCCACGCCGGATCGCGAGCGCGCGCTGCGCCTGCTGACCGTCCCCCGGCCGGACAAGGACGGTGACGAGGTGGCGTGGCTGGCGGGCGCCATGGGGCGGGGCGGGTCGATCGACCACGGGCGCGCGCTGGCGCAGCGGTACTCGCGCAAGGCCCTCGAGCTCGAGTCCCGCGTGCTGGGCCCCTCCCGCGACGACGACTCGGCGGACTATCGTCACTTTCTGCGCGAGATGCTGCACTACGTGATCGACCGGACGCTGTAGCTGGGGGAGTCGATGACGGAGCCACCGCACGGAGCCGGCGACGCACTGAGCGAGATCCTGCGCCTGCAGACCGAGTTCCAGGGTCGGATGGTCGACGAGACGCTCCGGTACCTGCGGCGGGTGCAAGGCATGTTCGAGCCGCACAGCCCCGGCACGGTGCTGCGACCGGACGCCCCGGACGCGCTGGCGGTGACCGCGCCGCTGGGCGGCCGGGCCCAGGTCCAGCTGGACGTCGAGAATCGGCAGCGGGTGCACACAGCCCTCGCGGCCGTCCTCACCCCGCTGGTCGGCGACGACGGCACGACGTGGTTCGTCGACGCCGACGCACGACCGGCGTTCCGGCTCCTCGCCCCCGCCGAGCAGGCGCGCGTCACGGTCCGGCTCCGCGTCCCGGGCGACGTCCCACCCGGGCTCTACCGCGGCCTGGTGACCCTGCGCGGGCTCCACCCGGCGGGGGTGCCGCTCGAGGTCACCGTGACGGAGGTCGTCGCGTGACGGCGCGCGCCGAGGTCCGGCTGGTCGACGAGCCCGACCGGGCGGGCCGGACGACGGCGGCACTCGTCGCCTCGCTCTCCGGCCGGCTGGCGGCGCTCTCCCTGGTGTCAGGGGCCGACGTCGTCGGAGCACTGGCGGCCGGTGTGGCGGCGCTCGGGCGGCAGACGGCGGAGACGACCGAGGGCCGCCGGCTCCGGGAGGGGTTGGCGCACGGACGCCCGGCGACGAATGCCGCGCTGCTCTGGAAGCAGCTGGGCATCGAGCGGTGGCTCTCGACGATGCCGCCGAGCCGGGTCCTCGACCAGCTGCGCAACGACGCCGCCCTGCTCCTGGTGGACGACCTCGCCGAGACGTTCGAGCTGCCGCCGCTGGTCGCGGAGCCCACGGGCGCGGACCGGCCGACCGACCCCGAACGCATCGACCCGCTGGACCTGATGGTGGGGATGTGGGTGCTGGCCAAGGACACGGTCGACCTCGTGCAGGCGCTCGCGGACAGCTCCGGCCTCCCGCCTGCCACCGTGCTGCCCGGTCGCCCCGCACCCGCGCGGGTCGACGGCGGCGTCCTGCGCTGACCGTGCGCGACCACCTGCGACGCCCGTCGGCGGACGATCCTGCGCGTGGTGCGTACAAGGAGTGGCTGCACGTCAACGCGTTCGACCACGAGACCGGGCTGATCGCGCTGGTCAACGTGTCGGTGCACGGCGACCCCGCCGCGCCGGCGTCCCGCGCGGTCGGCGCGGCGCTGGTGCACGAGCCGGGGACCGGCTGGGCGGGGAACGCGGAGGTGGTGTCGGGCGGCTCGGTCGAGACGGGGG
>NZ_JBFUHU010000437.1:0-2410 GCF_056402235.1 Cellulomonas sp. P4_B5_2 | reverse complement strand
CGCCAAGCTCCGCGCGGCGCTGGGCGGGCGGGCCGAGTTCGCGATCTCCGGCGGCGCCCCCCTGGGTGAGCGGCTCGGGCACTTCTACCGCGGCATCGGCGTCGAGGTGCTCGAGGGCTACGGCCTCACCGAGACGACCGCGGCCACGACCGTCAGCCGTCCCGGGGTCACCACGATCGGCACCGTCGGGCCCGCGTACCCCGGCACGGCCGTCCGGGTCGACGACGAGGGCCAGATCTTCGTCTCGGGCCCGCACGTGTTCCGCGGGTACCGGCACGATCCCGAGGCCACCGCCGAGGCGCTGGTGGACGGGTGGTTCCGCACCGGCGACCTCGGGACGRTCGACGAGGACGGGTGCCTGCGGATCACCGGCCGCACCAAGGAGATCATCGTCACCGCGGGCGGCAAGAACGTCGCCCCCGCCGTGCTCGAGGACCGCCTGCGCGGGCACCCGCTGGTCAGCCAGGTCGTCGTGGTCGGTGACCAGCGGCCCTTCATCGGAGCGCTCGTCACGCTCGACGCCGACATGCTCCCCGGCTGGCTGTCCAACCACGGCCTGCCCGCCATGTCGGTCGACGACGCCGCGACGTACCCCGCGGTCCTCGAGGCGCTGGACCGTGCCGCCGAGCGCGCCAACGAGGCAGTCTCCCGCGCCGAGTCAATCCGCAAGCTCCGCGTGCTCACCACGGACTTCACCGAGACGAACGGCTACCTCACCCCGTCGATGAAGGTGAAGCGCGCCCTGGTGCTCAAGGACTTCGCCGCGGACATCGACACGCTCTACACGGACACCCGCAGCACCGACTGACCACACGCGACGTCCGCACTCAAGGAGGCTCAGACCGCTCGAGTGCGGAAGTCGCAGTGTCTAGACGACCGTGCGCAGGCGGGCCTGGTCGGCGGACTGGGTGGGGACCGCCTCGCTGGGCGTGGAGTCGTCAGACCAGCGCAGCACCGCGCCGATGCCGTCCACCAGGTCGACCGCGCCGTCCTCGGCGAACGTGACGCCCGCGTCCTGCGCCAGCGCGGCACGGACGAGGGCCACGTTCGCGTCCATCTCGCGCGCGTTCTCCGTGACGCCGATCGACTGGAGGTCCCCCGCGCTCGTCGCCAGCTGCAGGGGTTCGGGCCCGACCCACAGGGTCCGCTCCGCCAGGCCCGTGGTGAGCACGCTGACCTGCAGCACCAGCTCCGCCACCTGGCCGCGCCGGAGCACCTCGATCACGTCACCCAGGGCGGTGACGGCACCGTCGCCGCGGCCCTGCGCCTCGCGGAACCGGTCGAGCACCGCCTGCCGCCGCCGGGTGCGGAACGCCTCGAGCGTCTCCTTGACCCGTGCCGCGAACGCTCCCTGGTTGACGCCCTCACCGCGCGACCCACCCTGCACCTCGACCACCAGCTCACGCGCCTGCTGGCCGACGGCCTCGCAGACGAGCTTGGTGGCGCGCACGTCGCCCGTGATCACCACGAGGTCGGGCTTGCGCTCCGCGACGCGCTTGTCCAGCACGGCCGCGACCGCCTCGGCATTGCGACCCCAGGAGTCCTCCGCTCGCGTCTGGCTGCGCCGGTCGAGACCGCCCTCGCGCGTCTTGTGCACGTCGTCGTGCCCACCGTCGACGGTCTCGGTCTCCGGGCCACCCTCGGTGCGTACGGTGCCACCGGCAGCCCAGGTGAGGTCCGCTCCGTTGCGGTCCACCTCGACCAGCAGGTAAGAGACGGTCTCGTCGGCGGCGCGCACGGCCGGGAGCAGGGCCGGCGCGGGACCGAACACCGCGTGGGACTGGGCCGGAGGCTCGGAGAGCACGCGGTCGACCACCACCCCTTGGGCGTCGGCCACGACCACCCGCCCGTGGGGGGCGCGCACACCGGTGGGGACCGAGACCACGTCGGCGATCTGGTCCAGCACCCAGGCCGGTGCGCCGTCGCGCTCGAGAGAGCGTCGGACGGCCCTCCAGCGGTCAGCCGCCTCGGCGTCACCCGTCGCACCGTTGCGCGTCGCGTCGAGGTAGACGGTCGTGAACGGTGCCGGGCGTCCGAGCAGCGGCTTGAGCCAGTGCAGATCCATGGGCAAGTACCTCCGGTGTCGATCGTCCCCGGCGACCGCGCACGCGTGATCCGCCCCCGCGCGGCATGCCGGAGCTGACCCCTCCTACCCTCCGCCCCCAGGGGGCGCCGCGCCACCCCGAATAATCAGGCGCCTCGGGCGTGGTCCTCGGCGATGGCCTCGTGGTGCCGGATGACCTCTTCGACGATGAACGCGAGGAACTTCTCCGCGAACACGGGGTCGAGGTCCGCGGTGCGCGCGAGCTCCCGCAGGCGCGCGACCTGCTGCTCCTCACGTGCCGGGTCCGACGGCGGCAGACCGCTGGTCGCCTTCAGCACGCCGACCTGCTGCGTCGCCTTGAAACGC
>NZ_JBFUHU010000436.1:0-2413 GCF_056402235.1 Cellulomonas sp. P4_B5_2 | reverse complement strand
GGGACCGGCGGGACCGGTCCCGGGAGGAGGTGTGCCGACCGCCGGGACCCCGGTGGAGGGCGCGCTGGACCTGCGCCACAACACGCTGTAACACGCCCTGCAACGCGGGTGAAACTTGCTGCAACCGGACACTAGGGGAGGTCTCCCGACGCGTCAACAGGGACCTAGGCTCTGCTGGTGACCGACGCTCCCGCCACCCGCCCGGCGACGACCCCCCTCGACGGGCTCGGCCTGGCGACCGGCGTCGGCGCCTACGTCCTGTGGGGCGTCCTCCCCCTGTAYTTCCCGCTGCTGCAGCCCGCCGGCGCGGTCGAGATCATCGCGCACCGCGTCGTCTGGTCGCTGGTGTTCTGCCTCCTCCTGCTGCTCGCCACCCGCACGTGGGACACGTTCGTCGCGGCGCTGCGGAACCGGCGGACCCTCGGCGTGCTGTCGGTCGCAGCCGTCCTGCTGGCCGTCAACTGGCTCGTCTTCGTGTTCGGCATCCTCACCGACCGCGTCGTCGACGCCGCCCTGGGGTACTTCATCAACCCGCTCGTGACGGTGACGCTCGCGGTCGTCGTGCTGCGCGAGCGGCTGCGCGCGGTGCAGTGGGTGGCGCTCGGGTTCGGGGCCGCCGCGGTGGTGATCATCACTGCGGGCTACGGGCAGCTGCCCTGGATCGCGCTGACGCTCGCCCTGAGCTTCGGCTTCTACGGGCTGCTCAAGAACCGCGTGGGACGCAGCGTCGGCGCCGTGCCGGGTCTGGCGGTCGAGACCCTCGTCCTGTTCCCGTTGGCGCTCGGCTACCTGGCGTGGCTGAGCGCGGTCGGGGCGGGGACGTTCGAGACCGAGGGCCTCGGGCACGCCCTGGTCCTCGCGTCGTCCGGCATCGTCACGTCCATCCCGCTGCTGCTCTTCAACACGGCTGCCCGGCGGCTGCCCCTGTCGATGATCGGGCTGCTGCAGTACATCGCGCCGACCCTGCAGTTCCTCATCGGCGTCCTCGTCCTGCACGAGCAGATGCCGGCCGCGCGCTGGTGGGGCTTCGCGCTCGTGTGGGTGGCGCTCGGCATCCTCACGGTCGACGGCATCCGCCACGGTCACGCCCAACGGCTCAGCCGTCGCGCGGCCGACGTCAGCGCCGCAGCGTCGCGTCCACCACGATGACCGTGATGTTGTCGTGGCCGCCGGCCGCCAGCGCCGCGGCGACCAGCCGGTCCGCCGCGGGCTGAGCCGCGTCCTCGGCCCGCAGCTCGGCCTCGATGCGTGCGTCCGACAGCTCGTCGGTGAGTCCGTCGGAGCAGACGAGCATGCGGTCGCCCGGGCTCACGGGGAGCAGCCAAACGTCGGGCTCGACCTGCGAGGCGCCACCGCCGAGCACCCGCGTCACCACGTTCCGTCGCGGGTGCCGGCTCGCCTCGTCGGCCGCGACGATGCCGCTGGCCACGAGCTCCGCGACCTCCGAGTGGTCGAGCGTGACCTGCTCGAGCACGCCGCCCGCCATCCGGTAGGTGCGCGAGTCTCCCACGTTGACCACGAGCCAGCACGGGGTGTCGCCGTGCTCCGTCAGCACGACGCCGGTCGCGGTGGTGCCTGGGCGCCGTCCGGTGGTCGCCGGGAGGTCGCGGACCGCGGAGTGCGCCTGACGGACCGTCCGGCGCGCGTCGTCGGGTCCCGGGGTGCCGACGGCCAGACCCCGGAGCACCTCGATCGCCGTGCGGCTGGCCACGTCGCCGGCCTCGTGCCCTCCCATGCCGTCCGCCACCAGGAACACCCCGTCGGCCGCCCAGTGGAAGTCCTCGTTGCGAGCCCGCTGTCCTCGGGCCGTCGCGACACCGACGTCCAGTCGCACCCGGTCGTCGATCATCGGCGCGCCCCCGCGGCCCGGCGTCGTCGCTGGGCGGTCGGCGTCCTCACGGCGGCCATGCTACGGGTCGGCGCAGCCGCGGTGCAGGTCAACCGTCCTGGACCAGCAGGCTCCGCCGACCGAACCGCACGGTCCACCCGCGTTCGACCACCGCGCGCGTGCCCGGGGGAAGCGCGACGCTGGTGCCGTCCGGGTCGACGAGCACCGTGCCGTTGGTCGACCCGCGGTCCACCACCCAGAGGCGCCGACCGCCGGGCTCCGGCCCGAACGCGAGGTGCGCCTTCGAGATCGACCGGTCGGGGTCGTCGATCGACACCACGTGGGCGACCCCCGGCTCCGTGGCCGGGCTGCGTCCGACGAGCCCGTCGCCCTCGACGTCGAGCTCCTCGCCCGTGTCGAACCGCAGGTGCAGGTGGACGCGGGGCGCCGGGACCGACGGGCGCAGCCGGGTGTGCTCCAGGTCGCCCAGGCCGACCTCCGCGGGCTCCGGGTCGTCGAGCCCCGGGTCCGCCGGACGTACCACCGGCGCGTCGGCGAGACGCTCGAGCTCGCCCAGGCCCGGGT
>NZ_JBFUHU010000435.1:0-2426 GCF_056402235.1 Cellulomonas sp. P4_B5_2 | reverse complement strand
GCCGGCACACCGGCTGCGCGCCCTTGCACGACCCGAACATCCGCCGCACCTCCCGCACACGCAGCAGCGTCAGGCTCCCCTCACGACACCCCGCCGGGGCGTCCCGCCCAAGGAGCCGACGATGCCCGCACGACACCGCACCCTCTCTCGCCTGGCCGTCACGACGATCCTGACTCTCGGACTCGTGGCCGCCGGAACCACCTCTTCTATCGCGGCGCCGGCCGCCGCCGGCACGACGGCCGACCGCACCGAAGACCTCTGCACACGGGCGGACCACCTCCGGGCGCGCCTGGAGAAGGCGCTCGACCGGATCCAGGGCGACGCCGGCACGCAGGGCTCGGTCGCCTGGCTGCGTGCACGCGCCGACCGGGCGTCCGCCACCGACCACGCCGACCTGGCCGCGTCCCTCCGGGCGCGAGCCGACCGCCGGGAGGATCGCGTGCCGGAGATCGAGGACGTGCTGGTCCGCCTGGCGAGCGCGACGGCGGAGCACTGCGCGGCGGCGTCGCCGAGCTCGCTGTGAACCCCCGGCGGCTCCGGCGCGCCGCAGTCGCTGGCGCCGTCGTCGCGCTGCTCGGCGCCGGGGTGGCGGCGTGCGACGGTCGGTCTGACGGCGTCGTGGGCGCGCCCACCCGGTCGGCGACCGCGATGCCCCAGGATGACCTCGACGCGTTCGACGCCACGGTCGGCGACGGCGAGGACCTCGCCGGGTCGGTGGAGTCCGAGCTCGTCGGCGACGACGGATGAGGGCCGCACCGGACATCGGCCCGACGGGAGGCACGTGACCACGGGGACCGGGCTCGTGATCGTCGCAGAGGACGACCCCGCCGTCGTCGCGCTCCTGCGGCTCTACCTGGCACGCGACGGGTTCGGCGTCGAGACGTACTCCGACGGCCTCGCCGCCCTGCAGGGGGTCCGCACGCACCGGCCGGTGGCGGTGGTGCTGGACATCGGGCTGCCGGGGCTGGACGGCATCGAGGTCTGCCGTCGACTGCGCGCTGCCGGCGATCGCACACCGGTCCTCTTCGTGACCGCCCGCGACGACGAGGTGGACCGGGTCCTCGGTCTCGAGCTCGGCGGCGACGACTACGTCACGAAGCCGTTCAGCCCGCGCGAGCTCGTCGCGCGGGTGCACGCGGTCCTCCGGCGGGCGCAGCCGGTCGACGTCGAGCTCCTCGCGCTCGGTGGCGTCTCGGTCAACGTGCCCGGCCGCCGCGCCACCGTGGACGGCGTCCCGGTCCACCTGACCGCGACGGAGTTCGACCTGCTGGCCCACCTGCTCCGCTCCCCCGGCCGGGTGCACACCCGCGAGACGCTGCTCGGTGCGGTCTGGGGGTACGGCGCGGCAGCCGGCACCCGGACCGTCGACGTCCATGTGGCCCAGCTGCGCGCCAAGCTCGGGTCGCGCGCACCCATCCGGACGGTCCGCGGCGTCGGCTACTCGGCGGACGGCTCGGCGGGCGGACCATGAGGAGCATGAGCCTGACGGCACGGATCACCGTGCTGTGCGTCGGCGTCGCGATGGTCACCGCCGTGCTCGCCGGACTCGCGGGCGCCAGGTTCGCCGTCGCGGAGCAGCGCGCCGAGTCCGTCGCGACGGCGACCGGGACCTCGCGCCAGGCCGACCGCATCGAGCGCCGTGCCGGGATCCGGGTCACGCGCGCCGTGCTGGTGTCCGTGGCGCTCGGTCTCGGCGTGGGCGCGCTGGCGGGCGGTTCCGCCGCGCAGGTGCTCACGCGGCCGCTGCGCCGGACGGCCGAGGCCGCCCACGCGATCGGGTCGGGCCGGCGTGACGTGCGGGTGCCGGTCGAGGGGCCGCCGGAGATCGCCGAGGTCGCTGCCAGCCTGAACTCGTTGGCCGAGGCGCTGGTCGCGAGCGAGGGTCGGCAGCGGCGGTTCCTGCTGTCGGTGTCGCACGAGCTGCGCAACCCGCTGACGGCCGTGCGCGGGTTTGCCGAGTCGGTGGCCGACGGCGTCGTGACCGGCACCGACGCGCGCGCCGCGGGGACCGTGATCCTCGCGGAGTCCGGACGCCTCGAGCACCTCGTGCGCGACCTGCTCGACCTGGCGCGCCTGGGCGCCGACGACTTCCGGCTCGACCTGGACACGGTCGACGTCGCGGCGCTTCTCGACGAGGCCGCGCAGGTGTGGTCCGGGCGGACGCGCCTCGAGGTCGAGCGATCGGGCGTGCCGCTGCCGGTCCGCACGGACGCGGCTCGCCTGCGGCAGGTGCTCGACGGCCTCACGGACAACGCCGTCCGCATGACCCCGGCGGGCCGCCCCGTGGTCGTCGCCGCCCGGGCGGCCGGTCCCGCCGATCCACCGGGCACGCGCGCGGTGCTCGAGGTCCGTGACGGCGGACCCGGGCTGACCGCCCAGGACCGCGCGGTCGCCTTCGAGCCGGGCGCACTGGGTGCGCGCTACCG
>NZ_JBFUHU010000434.1:0-2426 GCF_056402235.1 Cellulomonas sp. P4_B5_2 | reverse complement strand
ATGCCGCTGACGGTGACCGCGAGGCCCGCGCCCGTCGCGGCCACGGCCTGTCGGGTGCCCACCGACCACCGGCCCGCGCGGGTGCGCAGCTCCTCGGCGGTCGCGTCGGTGACGTCGGCGACCTGCGGCGGGGGAGGAGCGGCCGCCGCACGCACGACGCGCAGGACCTCACCGTCGGCCAGACCCTGGGAGGCCGGGTCGAGTGCGAGGTCCACCTGGTCGCCCGAGACCCGCACGAGCGCGACCGCCTGCGGCGACAGCCGCGGGGCCTCGCCGAGCAGCTCGAGCAGCTGCGGGAGCATCGCGGCGACGCCCTCGTCGGAGGGCACCACCACCTCGGCGCGGCGGACGGAGCCGACGAGCGTCAGTCGGGTGAACGTGCTCACGGGGTCCCCCCGGTCGACGAGGGAGTGGTGGTGCCGATGCCGCCACGCAGCGAGCCGCTGTTGGCCTGGATGAACGAGTACCCCGCGCAGCCGGCGCAGAGCAGCGCCGCGATCACGGTGCTGCCGACGAACCGGCGGACGTTGTCGTTGGTGGTCCGGCGGTCGCGCAGGTCACCGTGCAGGAACGCCGCGCGCAGCCGGCCGCGGTGCACCTTGACCGACTCGAGCAGGATCGCATCAGGGTCGCGGGCCATCGAGCACCTCCTCGAACGGTCCGCCGGTGCCGAGCGCGCGCCGCACGTTGTCATGCCCGATCGCGTCGAGCACCGCGTCGAGCGCGGTCCACCCCTCGCGATCGAGCGAGCCGAGCGGGAAGTACAGGCCGGGGACGCGCGGTCGGCCGACCACGCGGGCGCCGAGCCGCGCGGTGAGCTCCTCGACGGGCAGGCCCAGCTCGCGGACGCCCGGCGGACCCATCAGCAGGCCGAGGGGCGTCGGGGGCGCCTCGAGCACGGACGGGAACGTGAGGTCGCGACGGCCGTGCCGGCCCATGACCAGGCCGAACAGGGGCATCTGGTGGGTGGCCAGCGCCGCGAACACCGACGGCAGGGAGTCGATCGCGGTCCGCGCCTGGTCGCTGCCGGGCTCGCCGATGCCGACGAGCAGCTGCGTGGTCTCCTCGAGCCCGCTCTCCGTGCGCGCGGTCCGGAGCGTGCCGATCAGCGGCCGTTCGGGCGACCCCGCCACCATGACGACCGTCTCGTTCGGCATCCGCCTGCGGGCCAGCTCCGTCAGCCGCGTGCGGTCCCACGTGCTGACCGCCGGCTCGTGCGCGCCCCACCCGCTCGGCGCCGCGCCCGTCAGCTCGTGCGCGAACAGCTCGGCTGTGGCGCCCAGCAGGGTGGTGTCCGCGGCCTTGTGCCGGACCGACTGCGAGATCAGCAGCTGCACCGACTCGGCCGGAACGGGACGCAKGAAGCGGACGGCGACATCGTCGGCGTGCTTGAGGGGCGTGCGGTCGGCGGCGTCCGCGACCGACGCGAGGCGCCGACCGTCCAGCCCGTCGCGCAGGGTGCCGTCGATCCCGCGGACCACCCACCGCCCGCCGGCGTCGCGCAGTGCCTCGCGCAGGGGGTAGGTCAGCCGGGTCACCTCGTCGCTGACCAGCGCGACGGTCCGGTGCGCGGCCGACGCCTGCACGAGCAGGTCCGCGCGGGCCTCGCTCAGGTACGCGATCTCGGCACGGGTCTCGGTGGCGATGACCTCGCCCGCGGAGGCGTCGATCGCGGGGTGCGGAGCCGTCACATGCCCACCGGCCCCTCGACCGTGAACGTCTGGTCGCCGAAGTGCACCGACGTGCCGACCGGCAGGGCCTCCTCGCCGCCGGGGGGCAGGAGCGTGCGCGCTCCGCCGCCGATCGACACGGTGGTGCCGTTGGTGGAGCCGCGGTCCGCGACCCAGAGCGTGCGGCCGTCCCAGCGCAGGGACGCGTGCGTCTTGGACACCGATCGGGACAGGTCGATGAGCGGGACCAACTGGTCCGGGACCTCGCCGCGCACCGGCTCCGGGTTGCGGCCGACGAGCGTGAGGCCGGTGACCTCGAGGCGGTGGCCGTCGGCGGCGACGAGGACCATGCCGCTCACCGCCGGGGCGCCCGCGGCGGGGGTGTCGATGACGGGGACCGCGCCGGTGGGCGGCTGCGACCGACGCGAGCGGCGCGAGCCGTCGGGCTCGGCGGGGAAGGAACCCGTGGCGGGTCTGGTGGTCGACGGGGTGGAGACGGCGGGCACCGCGCCGGTGGTCGGCGGTGCGGGCACGGTGGGGAAGGAACCCGTCGCGGGTCTCGTGGTCGGCTGGGCGGCCACGGCCGGCACCGCGCCGGTGGCGGGGGCTCCCGCGCGGCGCGCGGCGCGGGTGGCTCCGGTCGGTATCGCCCGTGCGGCGGCGACGTCGGGCCCGATCTCCCGGGGACCGGAGGCCGCAGGGGCAGCGGTCACGTCCGGCCCGACCGCGCGGGGTCGCCGCGTCGCGGGGCCCGCC
>NZ_JBFUHU010000433.1:0-2463 GCF_056402235.1 Cellulomonas sp. P4_B5_2 | reverse complement strand
GGCGGGCCGCGCGAGCCCGGCTCGTCGGCGACGACCCCGCGCTGGCCGACGAGCTCGCCGTCCGTGGCTGGGCGCCGTGGCAGGTCCTGGTCGGTGCAGCCGGCGACGGATGCGTCCGGGCGCGCACGCTCGCGGCGTCGACGGACCTGGGCGCGCAGCACGCGGTCCTGCTCTGGGACGCCCGGTAAGGTCTCGCTGTCCGTCCCCGACACACCGAGGTCCCGATGTCATCCCCCGAGCACGAGCCCACCCTCCCGCCGCTGACCATCGAGCGCGTCGCGCAGCGGCTCGACGCCCGGGGCTCGGTCTACGGCCGGGACACCGACGGCGACCTGGTGGGCCGCTGGGACAGCCACCCGTTCTGGTTCATCGCGATGGGCCGCACCAAGGAGTACCTCCAGGTCCGTGGCCGCTGGGCGCGGCAGGTGCCGGGCACGGAGCTCGGCACCATCCTGCTCGGTGCCAACAAGTGGTCCGAGACCATGGTCTGGCCCAAGATCTACGTGCGGATCGAGGACGAGCACGTGGCCGTGTACACGGAGCACACCGTCGACTACCAGAGCGGCGTCAGCGACGAGCAGCTGGACCTGCACCTGACCGGCGGGATCGCCAGCGCCCTGCGCTTCTTCGCCGAGCTCGACGAGCGCTACCCCGACGCCGCCCCGACCGCGCCCGTGGCCCGTCAGCCGCAGACCCCGGTCGCCTACCACGACCCCGCGCGACCCACCGTGGAGTGAGGGCATGACCCTCGTGGTCGCGCTCGTCGGCCCGACGGCGACGGGCAAGTCCGACCTCGGGCTCGCGCTCGCCCACGCGCTCGGCGGCGAGATCGTCAACGCGGACGCCATGCAGCTGTACCGCGGCATGGACATCGGCACGGCCAAGCTGACCGTCGACGAGCGCCAGGGAGTGCCGCACCACCTCCTCGACGTGCTCGACGTCCACGAGGACGCGTCGGTCGCCGACTACCAGGCGCGCGCGCGGTCAGCGCTCGACGCGATCGAGCGCGCCGGTCATCGCGCCATCGCCGTCGGCGGTTCCGGCCTCTACGTCCGCGCCCTGCTCGACCACATGGAGTTCCCCGGCACGGACGAGGCCCTGCGTGCCCGGCTCGAGGCGCGGGTGGAGGCCGAGGGCGCCCGCGCGCTGCACGCGGAGCTCGCCGCCGCCGACCCCGTCGCCGCCGAGGGCATCGGCCCCCGCAACGCGCGCCGGATCGTGCGCGCCCTGGAGGTCATCGCGCTCACCGGCCGTCCCTACTCCGCGAGCCTGCCGCAGCACGTCTACGAGGTGCCGGCCGTGCAGATCGGGCTGGACTGCGACCGCGCGGTCCTCGACGAGCGGATCACCGAGCGGGTCGCCCGGATGTGGGGGCGCGGCCTGGTGGTGGAGGTGGAGCACCTGCTCGAGCACGGTCTGGGCCGGACGGCGTCGCGCGCCGTGGGGTATGCCGAGGTGCTCGCGATGCTCCGCGGCGAGCTCACCCCGGACGACGCACAGGCCGCGATCGCTGCTGGGACGCGCCGGCTGGCCCGCAAGCAGATGGGCTGGTTCGGTCGCGACCCGCGGGTGCACTGGCTCGACGCGCGCGATCCCGACCTCGTGGCCCACGCGCTGGCGCTCGTCGCCGCGGCCGACGCCGGCGAGCTGGGGCTCGCCACGGACGACCCGGCGCCACGACGTAGCCTGGGCTCATGACCGTGGTGGCCGCCCCGACCCTGCACGTGACCAAGGGTCACGGGACGCAGAACGACTTCGTCCTGCTCGACGACCGCGAGGCCCGGATCGACCTGTCCGCGACGCTCGTCCGTGAGCTGGCGGACCGGCGGGCCGGGGTCGGCGGAGACGGTGTCATCCGGGTGGTCGCCAGCGAGCTCCTGCCCGAGGGCGTGGCCGCGCTGGCCGAGGACCCGTCGGCCCGCTGGTTCATGGACTACCGCAACGGCGACGGGTCGGTCGCGGAGATGTGCGGCAACGGCGTGCGCGTGTTCGCCGCCTACCTCGAGCGGCTCGGCCTGTGGGACGCGGCCGACGGCGAGCTGGCCCTGGGGACCCGGGCGGGCGTGCGGCGCGTGCGGCGGGTGCAGGTCCCCGCCGGCATCGGCGACGACGTCTGGTACGCCGTCGACATGGGTCGCTGGCACCTTCCCGGCGGCGCCGAGGCCGTGCGCGCCGGGGCGGACGCGGAGGTCGAGGTCGCCGGGCTGGAGGTCGCGCGCGCCGGGCTGAGCGTCGACGTCGGCAACCCGCACGTCGTCCTCGCGCTGGGTGGCGAGGACGAGCTGACGGCCGCCGACCTCACGCGTGCGCCTCAGGTCACCCCGGTGCCTCCGCACGGCACCAACGTCGAGCTCGTCGTGCCGCTGGGTGAGGACGAGGCGGTGGACGGTTCGCTCGTCGGCCGGCTCCGCATGCGGGTGCACGAGCGGGGGGTCGGCGAGACCCGGTCCTGCGGCACCGGTG
>NZ_JBFUHU010000432.1:0-3584 GCF_056402235.1 Cellulomonas sp. P4_B5_2 | reverse complement strand
CCCCCTCCTGTGTGCTCAGAGGCCCGCGGTCTCCAGCAGCCGGAGCCAGACCTCGCTCACGGTCGGGTACGACGGCACCGCGTGCCACAGCCGGTCCAGGGGCACCTCGCCCACCACGGCGATCGTCGCCGCGTGGAGCAGCTCGGCCACCTCCGGTCCGACGAACGTCGCGCCCACGACCACTCCCCGGGCGTCGTCGACGACGAGCTGCGCGTGACCCGCGTAGTCCGCGGCGAACACGCTGGCGCCCGCCACGTTCTCGAGGTCGTAGCCGAGCACGCGCACGTCGAGGCCCTTCTTCCGTGCCGCAGCCTCGGTGAGTCCCACCCACGCGACCTCCGGCCGGGAGAACACGACCTGCGGCACCGCCCCGAGGTCGGCGGTCGCCCGGTAGCGGCTCCACGGACCCGCCGCGCGCTCGTCCGTGGCTGCCAGCGCCCGGTCGCCCGGTGTGGCACCGTCGGGCGAGTCCGCGGCGGAGGACCGCGGGTCGAACCGCGCGGCGATGACGTCGCCGACCACGCGGGCGTCGTACTTGCCCTGGTGGGTGGTCGCCGTCCGGCCCGACACGTCGCCGGCGGCGAACAGCCACCCGCCGTCGATCCCGGTGGCCTGCAGGGCGTCGTCGACCTCGACCGCCCTGCCCGGCTCGAGCCCGAGCGTCTCGAGGCCCAGCTCGGTGGTGCGCGGGCGTCGACCGGTCGCCACGAGCACCTCGTCGACCACCAGGTCCTGACCGGTGCCGAGGTCGAGGTGCACGCCGTCCGCCTCGCGGCTCGCGGACCGGGTCTCCGCGCCGAACAGGACGGTCACCCCGAGCGCAGCCAGTGACTCCGCGACCGCCTCGCCGGCAAACGGCTCGGCCCCGGCCAGCAGGCGGTCCCCGCGCACGACGAGCGTCACCGCGCTGCCGAAGTCGGCGAACGCGGTGGCCATCTCGACGCCCACCACGCCGCCGCCGAGCACGGCCAACCGCGCCGGCACCTGCTGCGCGGACGTCGCCTCCCGGCTGGTCCAGGGCGGCAGCTCCGCGAGGCCCTCGACCTGCGGGAGCACCGGCGCGGACCCGGTCGCCACGACGACCGCGTGCCGCGCGGTCACCTGCACGGGCCCGTCCCCGGCGGCGCCGCCCCCGCCGCCGGTGACCGCGCCGGCGGCGCCCGGGACCCCACGGGCGGCCGCGAGCGCCGCGCCGGGTCGCAGGAGCGCCTTGGACGGCATGCAGGCCCAGTACGAGCACTCGCCCCCCACCAGGGCGTGCTCGACGAGCGCGACGCTGAGCCCGGTCCGTCCCGCGCGGTCTGCCACGTTCTCGCCCACCGCGCCGCCGCCGATCACCACGACGTCGAACTCCTGCGTCTGCTCCGCCATCACCGGCTCCGTCCGTCAGCGTCCCCCGGCACCGACCGCCGGGGGACCTCGGCCTATCGTGGCGCGCTCGACGGGGCCACGCAGCATGGGGTGGCCGGCGGACTGCCCGGGCGGGACGATGCGCACATGCACCGTGCACCGGAACCCGAGGCCACCGACGAACGCGGCGTCCTGCTCGGGTGGCTCGCCTTCCACCGGGACGCGCTCGCGGCCAAGTGCGCCGACCTCTCCGACGAGCAGCTGGTGATCGCGTCGACGCCGCCGTCCGACCTCACCCTCCTCGGCCTCGTGCGGCACCTCACGGAGATGGAGGACCACTACCTGGTCCACGCACTGAGCGGCGTCGACACGGGCCTCCTGTACTGCACCGACGAGGAGCCCGACGGTGACATCGTCGGCATCGACGCCACCATGGCAGGCGACTCGGTGGCGCGCTGGCACGAGGTCCGTGGCGAGGCCGACGTCCTGCTGGCGGCGCATGCGGACCTCGGTGACCCGGCGAGGAGCCGGACCGTGCGGTGGTACGTGGCCAAGGTGGTCCAGGAGTACGCCCGCCACAACGGGCACGCCGACCTGATCCGGCAGGCGATCGACGGGTCGGTCGGCGAGTAGGCAAAGGGAAAGGCCCCCGACCGGCGTTTCCGCTGATCAGGGGCCTCTCTCTGGTGCGCCATCAGGGACTCGAACCCCGAACCCGCTGATTAAGAGTCAGCTGCTCTGCCAATTGAGCTAATGGCGCGCGGTTGAGAACGCTAGCAGGCCGACCACCCGATCTGCCAATCCTGATCGGGCGTCGTGACCACCGTCACGCGCCGGTGCCGTCGGACGTCGCCGCGTCGTTCTCCCACCAGGAGTCCTCGGGCAGCCCCTCGGACTCGAGGATCTCGGCCGAGGTGGCCTCGGGGGCCACCAGGTCGACGATCAGTGCCAGGGGAACGTGCTCGGCGAGCAGGTCGCGCACCGGCTGGACGTCCGCTCCGTCGTCGACGGGTACGGGTGTGGTCTCGTGCGTGGTCATGGGGGCCGACCTCCTCAGGGACGGTGTCCCGGTGTTCATGGCACCACCAGAACGCGGGCGGTGCAAGACAGAGCCGGCACGCGGGCGCACGGGCATCGACAGGATGAACGCTCAGAGATACAGGCCGGTTCCCTCGCCCGCGCCGCGCGGCTCGGCCACCGCGTGCACGTCCTTCTCCCGCAGCAGCACGTACGTCGCTCCGCCGAGCTCGACCTCGGCGCGGTCCTCGGGGTCGAACAGCACGCGGTCGCCCACCTCCACCTGCCGCACGTGCTGGCCGGCGGCCACCACCGCACCCCACGAGAGCCTCTTGCCGACGACGGCCGTGGCGGGGATGACGATGCCCGCGGACGAGCGACGCTCCCCCGCCTCGCCGTCCAGAGAGACGAGGAGGCGGTCGTTCAGCATGCGGATCGGGAGGTCGCTCACGCGTCCGACGGTACCCGTGCGACGTAGGCTGACCGCACCCCACCACCTCGCAGTTCAGGAGTTCACGTGCCCCGTCTCGCCGTCGGCGACCTCGCCCCCGACTTCACGCTCCCGACCGCCGACGGTGGCACCGTCACCCTGTCCGACCTGCGCGGTCGTCGGGTGATCGTGTACTTCTACCCCGCCGCGATGACCCCCGGGTGCACGACGCAGGCCTGCGACTTCCGCGACTCGCTCGCCTCGCTGCAGGGCGCCGGCTTCGCGGTCGTCGGAGTCTCCCCGGACACCGTCGAGAAGCTGGCTGCGTTCGTCGCGCAGGAGCACCTGACGTTCCCGCTGGGGTCCGACCCGGAGCACGCCGTGCTCGAGGCGTGGGGCGCCTGGGGCGAGAAGATGAACTACGGCAAGACCGTGACAGGCGTGATCCGCTCGACCGTCGTCGTCGATGCCGAGGGCCGTGTCGAGCTCGCGCAGTACAACGTGAAGGCCACCGGGCACGTCGCCAAGCTGCGCCGGGACCTCAAGGTCGCGTGACCCTGTCGGAAACTTCCGCTGCGCGGGAGTGGTGAAACGGCAGCCACGCCAGGTTTAGGTCCTGGTGCTCGAAAGGGCGTGCGGGTTCAAATCCCGTCTCCCGCACACGGTGATCGCGGGCTGACCATGCCTCGCAGTCCGGACAGCTCCCGGCAGGACGTGATCCTGCCGGGAGCTTCTGTATGTCTCGGGTTAAACGTTCCGCGTGCCCCGAACTCGTTGTACACTACAC
>NZ_JBFUHU010000431.1:2480-3001 GCF_056402235.1 Cellulomonas sp. P4_B5_2 | reverse complement strand
GGCCGCCGCAGCCGGGGACGTCGTCGTCGTGACGATCCCCACCAAGAACGTGAACGACGTGCCGGTCGAGCCGCTGGCCGGCAAGGTCGTCATCGACACCAACAACTACTACCCGCAGCGCGACGGCCACATCGAGTCGCTCGACAACGAGTCGACGACGGTCTCGGAGCTGCTCCAGACCCACCTGCCGGCGTCGCACGTGGTCAAGGCGTTCAACCACATCATGTTCAGCGACCTCGCGACGCAGGGTGTGCCCGCCGGCACCCCCGCGCGCCGGGCGCTGGCCGTCGCGGGCGACTCGGACGAGGCCCGGGCCGCGGTGGCCGAGCTGATCGACGAGCTCGGCTTCGACGCGGTCGACGTCGGTGCTCTCTCGGAGGGCTGGCGCTACCAGCGCGACACCGCGGCGTACGTCCAGCGGTTCGACGCCGACGGCCTGCGCGCCGCCCTGTCGAAGGCTGTGCGCTACCGCGACATGTGACGCAGAAGTACCGGACGGCCTGCGCTCCCCTCACTGCGCC
>NZ_JBFUHU010000431.1:0-2470 GCF_056402235.1 Cellulomonas sp. P4_B5_2 | reverse complement strand
GCGCAGGCCGTCCGGTGGCTCAGCGGGCGGCCGGGACCCTGACCAGCTGCTTCGGCCCGTCGTTGCCGTACTCGTCGGCGGGGTGCGCCACCTCGACGAACCAGCTCGGCTCCAGCAGGTCGGCACCGCCCTCGTAGGGCGCCGCCCAGTACGCGAGGACGCTCGAGACGACCGCAAGCTTCTCGGTCCGGCTCTTGCGGTGCCGGGCGGACTCGAGCACCCGCTCGAGCGCCTCGCCCTCCTCGACCAGCTCGGCCTCGCGGTAGAGCTCGACGGCGTCCCAGGTGGTCGCCATGAGGCGCAGCGGCCGGTCGTCGTCGAGGAACGTCGCGTTCACGCCGGCCCGCGGGCCCGTGACCGGGATGCCGTCGAGCGTGACCCGCGAGCGCACGTCGGTCTTCACCGCGAACCGCGTCCGCTCCTTGCCGTCGAAGCGCACCGCCTCCACGACGGTCGCGTCGATGCTCGTCTCCAGCCGGACGCCGTCGAACCGGGCGACTTTCGGACCGAGCCCGTACCGCTCGGTCAGCTCGCCGGTCACGCCGACGGCCTTGTCGGCGGGCAGCGGCTCGGGGTGACCCTTCTCGGGGTCGGCGGCGGCGACGCCCCGGACGGTGTCGACGAGGGCCGTGACGCCGGCCAGCCGGTTGCCCGGCCCGCCGTGCACGAGCGTCGCCTCCTTGCCGACGAGCGCGAACGCCTCCTCGGTGCGCACGACGTCGCCGTCGATGCGGAACGCCTCGGCGAGTGCGCGAAGGCGCTCGTCGTCCAGGGCAGCAGGTCGCACGCGGGCGACCGAGATCGTGGTCATGGCTGTTCCTTCCGAAGGTGGTGGGTGCTCAGCAGGCGTGCGGGATCCAGGTCCACGAGAACCAGGAGCCGCCGCGGTGCGGGTCGGAGCTGACGAAGCCGTGGTCGTGCAGGAAGTCGGCGCCCGTGTTGGTGCCGGAGCTGTTGGCGTAGAGCACGGCGGACTCCACCCAGCTGGGCTGCGTGAACTCGGCCATCCAGAACCACGCGTCGACCACGCGCATCGGGTGGCGCCCGATGAGCCACTCGGGGATGCCGAACATGGCCGTGAGCCAGCGCCCGTCCATCGCGGACGCGAACGCCCGTCCGGGGTTGGCCAGGTCGAGGCTGGTGGTGGTGAAGCTGAGGATCGCGTGCAGGCCCTCGAACGCGTCGGCCCAGCGGTCGAACACGTCCCGGTTGGCGCCCTGTTGGACCGCGTCCATCTGCAGGGTGTTGCAGACCTCCAGGCCCAGCCACTCCAGGTCGCCGTGGCCCAGGCGCAGGTCGCCGTCGTTGCCGGCCGCGCTCGTCGTGAAGTCGCCCTGCACCTGCGAGTCGTCCGGCACGTCGCTGCGGAAGTAGAAGCCGCTCGGGCTGCCGTGGCCCGTGAAGTACACGATGTCGGCCTGCTCCACCCACTGGTCGGCGTGGCCGCCGCGGGCGTTCGCCTTGAAGTCGTCCTCGAACGCGTTCCCGTCGCCCCAGTTGAAGATCCCGTTCCCGCTGTCGTGGTTGCGGAGCTCGTCCCAGAACCCGCCCGCGTCCTCGTGCTCGTGCGTCAGCGGATTGAGGTTGTTGTACGCGTTGATCCACTCCGTGCCGATGCCGTACGACATCGCCATCCCCCTTCGTCGTCGAACCTGTCACCTGGGAAGAGAGGCACCACGGGGTGGTGATACGCGCGCGGCGGGTCATATCTGCTCGCTCGCGTGCGCCGCCGGTCGTACCGTCCGGCTCATGGACCTGCCCCGTCACCACACGATCCGCGAGCGCAGCCACCGGATCCTCGACCCCYTCACCGACGCGCAGCTGGCCACCCTCGGCCGCGCGCTGCACCTCGATCCGGGCGCGACCGTGCTCGACCTCGCGTGCGGCAAGGGCGAGCTCCTGTGCACCTGGGCGCGGGACCACGGGACGGTCGGGACCGGGGTGGACCTGAGCACGGTGTTCGTCGCCGCGGCACGGGAGCGGGCCACCTCGTTGAACGTCGACGTGGCGTTCGTGCAGGGCGACGCCTCCTCGTACGTCGCCGACGAGCCGGTGGACGTCGCCTCGTGCGTCGGGGCGACGTGGATCGGCGGCGGGGTCGTCGGCACCCTGGAGCTGCTCGGCCGGTCCCTGAAGCCGCGCGGCATCGCGCTCATCGGCGAGCCGTTCTGGAAGGCCGGACCGCCCAACGAGTTCCTGTCCCTGCCCGACCTGGTCCGGCAGTTCGGCGACGCCGGCTGGGACCTGGTGGAGATGGTGCTGGCCGACGAGCACAGCTGGGACCGGTACGTGGCCGCGCAGTGGCTGAACGTCCGCCGGTTCCTCGACGAGCACCCCGACGACGAGCTGGCGCCGGCCTTCCGCGAGGAGCTGTCGACGGCACCCCTCGACTACGTGACGAACCAGCGCCCGAACCTCGGCTGGGGCGTCTTCGCGCTCGTGCGGCGCCCCTGATGGACCCCTCGGCGGG
>NZ_JBFUHU010000430.1:0-2472 GCF_056402235.1 Cellulomonas sp. P4_B5_2 | reverse complement strand
GGCCGGAGACCGCCGGACGCAGCCCGCGCCAGCCCCCGCCCGACTCCTCCTGCTCCACCAGCATCGCGTCGAGCCGCTCGAGCACGGGGCGTGGCCCGCCCCGGGTCTCGAAGTCGCACTTGGCGAGCTCGACGAGCGCGCGACCGCGCCACCGGGCGACCTCCGGCGTCGGGGGCATCGCGTCGAGCGCGCGCAGCGCAGGACGCAGCCGACGACGCGCGCGGGTGGGCCGACCCTCCGCGTTGTCGTCGTCCGCTCGTTGCACCTGCTCGGCCAGCGCGCCGAGTGACGGCGATCCGGCCGCCGCCGGACCGCCGGGTTCGGCCATCTGCGCTAGAGCTCGATCTGCGGGGTGACGATGGGGACCGTCGGCTCCGAGGGACGCCGGAGCACCAGCCGCGCAGGTCCGCGCTCGATGTCGGAGAACGAGAAGCGGCCGTCCACGTCCGACGTCGTCGACGTCACGTCACCGCCCTGGTGCAGCTCCACGGACAGCTCGCCCGCCGGCGCCGCCCAGCCGTCGACCCGCACGCGACCCGCCTCGGCGTGCACCGAGATCATCACGGTGAGCACGTCGGTGGTGAACGTGATGGTGCCGGCCTCGATGCTCGTCTCGTCCGCGCGGACGGCGAGCGCAGGCTCACCGACCAGGTGCAGCTCGGCCACCTCCGCGTGCATCGCCTCGATGGTCAGCGCCATGCCGATGCTCTCGATGAGGCCCGGCGGTACGGGGTCCGCGCGCTCGACCAGCTCCGCCAGACGGTTCAGGATGCGCCGGTCGTCGATGTCCAGGCCACCCGCGGCGACGAGCGCGAGGGTCCTCTCGTCGGTGCTCATGACACGCTCCAGGCGGGGTCGGAGGCGAGTGCGACGCGGAGCTTGGCGAGGCAGCGGCCGCGGGTGGGTCCGATGCTCCCCACCGGCATGCCGAGCGCCCGGGAGACCACCCCGTAGTCCGGGCGGTCGACCAGCGCGACCAGGCCGAGCAGCCGCCGGCACCGGTCGGGCAGCTCGGCGACATGCTGCCAGAGCAGCTTGTCCCGCTCGGAACGCACCGCGACCGTGTCGGGCAGGTCGTCCGCCGGTGCGGCGAGCCAGTCGGTCACGTGCTCGTCCTGCTCCTGTCGGACCATCTCGTCGCGGCTGCGCCGCACGGACCTCCACGCGGCGCGCTTGGCGGTGACGAGCATCCACTGGAGAGTCGCGCGGGGATCGCGGATCGACTCGATGTCCCGCACGAGGGTCAGCCAGGTGTTCTGCACGATGTCCTGCGCCAGCTCGGGGTCGGCCCCCTGGGCGCGCACGGTGTGCCACAGCAAGGGAGTCATCACCTGCACCAGGGCGGCGAGCGGCGCGCGGTCTCCGTCGCGGTAGGCGACCACCGCGCGGGCCGCCTGGTCGGCGAGCCCCTCACCCTGGCTGCGGAGCTCGGTGTCCACCGGCTCCACCAGGTCGTCACTCATCATGGACCCCTCACAGGCAGGCCTCGTCGGGCGGCCGCCCCGCACACAGTAGGACGACCCGGACAACCCCGACAAGGAAATCGGCGTCGCTCGCCGCTGCCCCGGGCAAGCCGCTGGTGACGGCCTGCCCCCGCGAGCACCCGCGGGCGACCCCACTCGACCGGGTCGACGAAGAGGAGCCCCCTCTCGGCAGCCAGATACATCTCTGCGAGTGTTCGTTCCTGGCGGATGTATCTAGCCCGACTTCACCCGCTCCTGACGAGCACCCGACCGGTTGAGGAGACGCGCGACATGACTGAGCAGGACCCCACACCCGACCCGTACACCCGCGAGCAGATCCGTACGACGAAGCGCACCGTCGAGGACGCGCTCATCGCCCGGCCCGGCGTGGTGGGGGTCGACATCGGCGAGAAGTGGTCGGACGGGTCGCCCACCGGCCGGCAGGCGATCGTGGTCCACGTCGAGCGCAAGCGCGCCGCCGGTGACCTGCCCGACAGCGAGCGCATCCCCAGCGAGATCGACGGCATCCCCACCGACGTCGTCGAGCACCGCGTGCGGCTCCTGTCCGACGCGGAGCCCACCCCGGCGAGCAAGCGCGTGCGACCACTCGCCGGCGGCATCAGCATCGGACCCGCCGCCCCGGTGACGATCCCCGTGGACGGCACGGCCCAGCTGCGGTCGGTCAACGGCACGCTCGGCGTGCTGGTGTACGAGCGGCACACCGGCCAGACCTTCGGCCTGACGAACTGGCACGTCGCGGCGGGCGACGGGCTCGAGGACGTCGCGAGCACGTGGATCCAGCCGGCGCTCGCCGACGGCGGGAACCCCCGGTCCGACCGCGTCGGCGCGCTGGTGCGCGGGGCGCTGACCGACCACATCGACGCGGCCGTCGTCGCACTGGCGCCCGGTGCACCCTGGGTGCCGGGCATCGTGGGCATCGGGCCCGTGACGGGGTCCGAGCCCGCCACCGAGGGGTCGGCCGTCCGCAAGACCGGCCGGACCACGGGGC
>NZ_JBFUHU010000429.1:0-2481 GCF_056402235.1 Cellulomonas sp. P4_B5_2 | reverse complement strand
CCATGACGCCGAGCATCTCGTCCACGCCGTCGGCCGCGAGCACGACGCCCGGATCGGTGACGGGCAGCCCGGCGGTCTGCTCGGCGTCCACCCGGTGCACGAGCGCCTCGTGCGACTGGCGCCGCAGCACCCAGCCGACCGTCCCACCGACGGGCGACCAGGACCAGCACGGGTCCGCCGGGTCGTGCGCGGCGATCGCGGTCAGCAGCGCGCCCGTGCGGGTGCGCAGGAACGCCACGAGCTCGTCGTCGGGCAGGCGTTCCGTGTCCTGCGCGTCGTCGGGACCCGCGGGGGCGTTCCCGACGATCTGCGACCAGAAGTCCTGCACCTCCCCCAGGTGGTAGGCCAGGTCGGCGGTGCTCCAGTCCGGGCACGCCGGGACCTGCGCGGACAGCGGCGCCTTCTCGAGCGCGTCCGCAGCGCGGGCCGACTCCTGCCCGATCACGCGTTCGTAGTGGTCGAAGGAGAGGTCGACGGTGTCCATGCCGCGCACGCTATCGACCGGCACCGACAACGGCCTCCCGGCTACCGTGGCGCGTGCTCACCTCGATGCTCCGCCGCCACGGTCCCGCGATCGCGCTCGCCGCCCTGCTGGGCACCTCCGGCGTGCTGCACCTGCGCCGGCCGGGCATCTTCCGGCCGCTGATCCCCCGCTCCCTGGGCAACCCCGACCCGTGGGTTCTCGGGTCCGGGGTGGCGGAGATCGCCTGCGCCACCGCCCTGGTCGTGCCCGCGACGCGACGGCTCGGCGGGCTGGCGTCCGCGGCCCTGCTGGTGGGCGTGTTCCCCGGCAACGTGACGATGGCGGTCCGGTCCCGGCCGGACGCGCGCGGCTGGGCGGGCCGGCCGGTGGTCGCCTGGGCTCGCCTGCCGCTGCAGGTGCCGCTGGTCGCGTGGGCGGTCGCCGTGGCCCGGCAGCCTAGGTGAGCGGCCCGGACAGGTAGCGCTGCAGCGTGGGCCCGACGAGCGCGACCACCTCGTCGACGGGCATCGAGGCGAGCGGCTCCAGCTCCAGCACGTGCCGGGTCATGAGGACGCCGACCACCTGCGACGCGACCAAGGAGACGCGCAGCTGCTGGTCCGGCGGTGCCAGCACCCGTGCCACCTGGCCGAACACCTCACGACCGACGTAGCCGACGAGCGCCTCCGCCTGCAGCTCGCCCGCCGTCATCCCGGCGAACGCGACCCGGAACGCCACACCGCCGTCCGCCTCCCAGACCCCGAGCACGGCGGTCAGCAGCCGTGCACCCAGACCGTCGACGCCCGACGCCGTCAGGCCGGCGACGATGACCGCGGGGTCGGCGCCAGCAGGGATCATGCCCGCGGCCAGCAGCTCCGACTTGTCGCGGAAGTAGTGCCGCACGAGGGCAGGGTCGACCTCGGCGCGGCGCGCCACCGAGCGGATGCTGGCACCCTCGAACCCGCGCTCGGCGAACTCGTCGCGCGCGGCGGCCAGGATGGCACCGCGGGTGTCCTCGCCCGCGGGCCGACGACCGCGGCGGCGCCCCAGGCTCGAGGTGCCGTCGTCGGTGTCGGTGGACATGGCCCCAGCGTACGGAGCCGCGTCAGGACTCCGGAGGTGCGCTGCGCTGGGTCGGCACCTCGGTGAGCGTCGACCGGTGGCGGCCGGCTGCCCAGCGCTGCTGGTGGGCGATGACGGGCGACGCGACCGCGGACACCATCGCGACGGCGACAGCGGCGGCCGTGCCGGCGAGCTGGAGGACGGTGGCTGCCAGACCGCCGGTGACGAGCGCGGTCTGCAGGGAACGACGGACGAAGGAACGCATGGCGGACTCCTCAGCGAGGTGCGGACGGATGCGGGGGTGATCGCGCAGCAGCGCGACGAACCCGCTCACGCCGGGGAGTCAGGGACCTCCGGGCCGGGGGCGGACGGGGGTGCGGGACAGGGGCTGTCGCGGGTGGTCGTTCCGCGCAGCGCGGGCGGCTCGACGCCGGCCGGGACGTCACCGTCGATGCCACCCCGACCGGCGCCCGGCGAGGCGCTGCCGGAGACCGGCAGTCCAGCGCCCTCGCCGCCGGGGAGGTGGGTGGGTCGGTGCGGACCGCGCGCGGGGGCGACCTCGGCGGCGGCCACTCCGGCATCGTCGAGCTCGGCGCCACGCTCGGAGGTGCTGCCCGCGCCGGTCACCGCGGAGGTCACGCCGGCACCCGGGCTCACCGGGGTCGGCTCGACCGCGGCGGGCGCGACCGCGCTGGTCGCAGGGGTGGGCACGGCCGTCACCGGATACTCGGCGTCCGTGCCGCGAGCGGGGCCGTCGGGGGGCACCAGCGCACCGGTCACCGGCCGGAGAGCTCGGGTCACGGGGTCGAGCGCCTTCGTGACCGGGTGGAGCGTCTGCCGTACCGGCTCGAGCGCTCTGGTCACCGGCCCGAGCGCCCTCGTCGCCGGGTCGAGGGCCTGCGTCACCGGCCGGAGCGAACCCGCCACCGGTGCGAGCGCGGCCGTCACGGGGGTGAGCG
>NZ_JBFUHU010000428.1:0-2492 GCF_056402235.1 Cellulomonas sp. P4_B5_2 | reverse complement strand
CCGCCAGCCTGTCCGTCACAGCAGCGAGCGGTACAGCTCCTCGATGTCCGCCACGGACGCCTCGCGCGGGTTGCCGCCGGCGCAGACGTCCTCGAACGCCGCCTTCGCCAGCGCGGCGACGTCGGTCTCGGTGGCGCCGACCTCGCGAAGGGCGGTCGGGTTCCCCAGCTGACGGGTGAGGGCGGCGACGGCGGCGACCGCGGCCGTGCGGGCGTCGTCGAGGGGCATCGTCTGGGCGTCGGCGACCCCGAACGCGGCGGCGATGTCGCGGTACTTCTCCCCGCTGGCCGACGCGTTGAACGCCATGACCGGCGCGAGCAGGATCCCGTTGGCCACGCCGTGCGGGGCCGAGTAGAACGCGCCGAGCGGGTGCGCCATGGCGTGCACCAGGCCGAGGCCGACGTTCGAGTAGCCCATGCCGGCCACGTACTGCCCGAGCGCCATCCGCTCGGCCGCGGCCTCGTCGCCGTCCGCGGCAGCCTGCAGGGACGTGGCGATGACCTGGATGGCCTTGAGGTGGAACAGGTCGGACAGCTCCCACGCGCCCTGCGTGATGTAGCCCTCGATCGCGTGCGTCAGGGCGTCGAGCCCCGTGGCGACCTTGAGGGAGCGCGGGGCGGTGGACATCATCTGCGGGTCGACGACGGCCAGCACGGGGATGTCGTGAGGGTCCACGCAGACGAACTTCCGCTGCCGCTCGACGTCGGTGAGGACGTAGTTGATCGTCGTCTCGGACGCGGTGCCGGCCGTCGTGGGGATCGCGACGATCGGGACGGAGGGGTGCGTGGTCGGGGCGACGCCCTCGAGCGAGCGGACGTCGGCGAACTCGGGGTTGGCGGAGATGATCCCGATCGCCTTGCACGTGTCCTGGGGTGAGCCGCCACCGATCGCGACGAGCACGTCCGCGCCCGCGGCGGCAAAGGCTGCCACGCCGGCCTGCACGTTCTCGATCGTGGGGTTCGCCTGGACGTCGCTGTAGACCTCGTACGGGAAGCCGGCGGTGTCGAGCAGTTCGGTGACGCGCGCGGTCACGCCCGTCTCGACGAGGACCGCGTCGGACACGACGAAAGCCTTGGTGAACCCGCGCCGGGTCAGCTCGTCGGGGACGACCTCGATCGAGCCGGGGCCGAAGTACGCCGTCTGGTTCCAGATCATGCGGTGCGACATCGTGCAGCCTCCTTCGTGGCGTCGTCGATGACGCCGTGAATCGATTCAGGACCCATCCAAGCGCGCACGCTCCGCCGTCGGGCAGGGCACAAGGTCCTGGTCTGCGTCAGCCGTGCAGGGTGCCGGCCCACTCCCGGGCGCGGGCGGTCTCGCCCTCGGTCAGCGGCCCGGTGGTGCCGGCGACGACGAAGTCGGTGCCCTGCCGAGCATCGATCCCGCGGCGCCGCAGGAGCTTCACGGCCGCCTTGCTGGCGGAGCCGGAGAACCGGCCCTGGACCCTGGTCGCGAACGTGACGACCGGCGTGCTCGACGCCTCCAGGGCTCCGATCCACTCGCGCAGGCCGGAGCTCACGGGCTGCGCGCCGCGGTCGACGGCCGACGCGCGCGACTTCTCGGTCGGTAGGCCGAGGTTGTGCGTCGGCGCGCCCGCCAGGACGAGATCGGCACCGTCGAGGTTCGGGGCGGCGGACGTGGCGTCGACCAGCCTCACCTCGGCGCCGTCCTCCTGCAGCCGGTCGGCGACCGCCTGGGCGATGGCGTGGGTGTTCCCGAACAGCGACTCGACGACGATCAGGACGCGCACGTCAGCCCACCTGCCACGCCGGGTTGCCGGCGGTGACGGCCTCGAGCGCGTGCCCGAGCACGACCACCGCCGAGACCAGCGTCGTCACGGCGAGCACGCCGACGACCGCGGCCCACCAGCGTGCCGCGGTGCCTCCGGCGGGCTGCGTCGGGCGCAACGGTCCCCAGACCGTGGCCAGCGTCGACGCGACCAGGAGGAACACCGACGTGGTCAGGGCGTCGGAGCCGTGGCCGTGCGCCTGCGCGGCCAGCACCTCGTCGGCGGAGCCCAGGGACTCGACGGCGGTCAGCAGCGTCTTGCCCGCCTCGCCTGCGAAACCGATGGCCGTCAGTGCCAGGACGCCGAGGACGACGACGGGCCAGCGCATCGCGTGCCGGGTGCGGGCAACCCCGACGTAGACGAGGGCGGTCAGCGCCGCCAGCACGGACAGCAGCAGAGCGACCAGGCCGAGGAGGGCATGAGCTGGCACGGGGGGCTCCCGACTCGATGAGACATGATGTCTCATGCAGAATAGACATCATGTCTCAGACGAGTCAACGGACCGGGAGCGCCGGATCCCGGGTGATCGACGCCGCGGTCGAGCTGATCCGGCAACGCGGGCTCACGGTCGGCCTCGACCACATCAGCCTCGAGGAGGCGATCACGGCGTCCGGCGTCTCGCGGGCCACCGCGTACCGGCACTGGCCGACGAAGGCCGACTTCCTCCAGCAGGTCCTCCTGCGCGTGGTGCGCAACGCGGAGC
>NZ_JBFUHU010000427.1:0-2532 GCF_056402235.1 Cellulomonas sp. P4_B5_2 | reverse complement strand
GTCGAGGTCCACCTCGGCGACGAGTGCCWGCGTGCCGATGTCGTGCAGCGCGAGGTCGAACCGCGTGACGACACCGAAGTTGCCCCCGCCGCCCCGCAGCGCCCAGAACAGGTCGGGGTGCTCGTCGGCGGTCGCGCGCACGAGCTCGCCGTCGGCGGTGACGACCTCGTACCCGAGTGCGTTGTCGCAGGTCAGACCGACCTGCCGGGCGAGCCAGCCGACGCCCCCGCCGAGGGCCAGCCCGCCGATGCCGGTGTGCGACACGATCCCTGCCGTCGTCGCGAGCCCGTACGGCTGCGTGGCCGCGTCCAGCGACCCGAGGAGCGCACCGCCCTGCACCTGCGCTGTGCGGGACCCCGGGTCGACGACGACGCCCCGCATCCGGGAGAGGTCGATCATCAGCCCGCCGTCGGGCACCGCCCACCCTGCGGCGCTGTGCCCGCCGCCCCGCACACCCAGGGGCAGGCCGAGCTCGCGCGCGACCCGGACCGCGGTGCGCACGTCCTCGGCGCCGGCGCACCGGACGACGTACGCCGGGCGGCGGTCGACGGCGCCGTTCCAGACCGCACGCGCGAGGTCGTAGTCGGGGGAGCCGGGGGCGAGGACCTCGCCCTCGAACCTGGCGGGCAGCGCTCCGGCCGTGGGCATGGGCATGGGCACGACTCTGGCGGGTGACGGGCGGGTCTGCCAAGGGTCACTCGTGCCGCATGCCCACCCTGTCGAATCCGGCGAGCGCCGTTCGTGGACAGAGGAGAATGTGGTCATCGGGACCACCCGGCACCGAGGAGGGCGAGATGAGCAGGCTCGTCGCGATCATGTCCGTGTCACTCGACGGCTTCGTCGCCGACCCCGACGACGGCGTAGGCGAGGTGTTCAGCTGGTACTTCGGCTCGGGGGACGTCGAGATCCGGACCGGAGGATCGGACCCCATGACGTTCAGGGTGTCCGAGCCGAGCGCCGAGCACGTCCGCGGTCTCACCGGCGGGCTCGGAGCCGTGCTCACGGGCCGACGGACGTTCGAGGTCGCACAAGGCTGGGGTGGCAACCACGCGTGGGGGCCAGCATTCGTCCTGACCCACCACGTACCCGATGGATGGCCGCGACCGGACTCGACCGTGCACTTCGTGACCGACGGCCTCGAGAGCGCGGTGACACAGGCGAAGGCCGCTGCCGGGGGGAAGTCCGTCGGGGTGCACGGCGCCGACACCATCCAGCAGTGTCTGAACGCCGGCCTGCTCGACGAGATCAGCGTCGACGTCGCGGCGGTCCTGCTGGGTTCCGGAGTTCGTCTCTTCGACCACCTCGTCGGCACGCCCTCCACCCTCGGCGATCCGACGGTGAGCCAGGGCGTCGGGGTGACACACCTGCGCTACCCCGTCCGCACGGCGTAGCTCCCCTCGTCAGGCGTCGTCGTCCTGGGCGCTCGCGCCGCGCGACTCGCGCAGGGCGCGACCGAGCCGCTCGTCCTCCTCCTGCTTGGCCTGCTTCCTCTCGCTCGCACGCGTGTCCCGCGGCGGGAGCTGGAGAGTCTTCTCGGCCTCGATGCCGCCCTGCAGCTGCCGCCCGCGCTCGATCTCGGCGTCCAGCTCGGCCCCGAACAGGAGGGCCAGGTTGGTGATCCAGAGCCAGAGCAGGAAGACGATGACGCCGGCCAGGGAGCCGTAGGTCTTGTCGTAGCTGCCGAAGTTGGCCACGTAGAAGCCGAACCCCAGCGAGGCGAGCACCCACACGACGAGCGCGACGATGGCGCCGAGGCTGATCCAGCGGAACCTCGGCTGCCGCACGTTCGGCGTCGCGTAGTAGAGGATCGCGATCGCCACGACGACCAGCGCGACGATGACCGGCCACTTCACGACGTTCCAGACGGTGACCGTGACGTCGCTCAGTCCGACGGCGGACCCCACCGACCGGGCCACGGCTCCGGAGAGCACGACGGCCGTCACTATGGCCACGGCGACGACCACGAGGAGCACGGTGACGAGGAGCAGCGTCGGACGGAGCTTCCAGATCGGGCGGCCCTCGTCGATCTCGTACACGCGGTTCATGCCCCGGCTGAACGCGGCCACGTAGCCGGAGGCCGACCAGAGCGCGAGGACGAGCCCGAGGACCAGCGCGAACCCGGCGGCCGGCGCCTCGGTGAGCTGGGTGAGGATGGGCTCCACGGTGTCGTCGACGCCGCTCACACCGACGTCGCCGGCGATCTTCAGCACGTCCGCGACCATCTTCTGCGGGTCACCCACGAGGCCGAGGAGCGAGACGATCGCCAGCAGGGCGGGTGCGATCGCGAGCACGGCGTAGTACGTGAGCGCGGCCGCCAGGTCGGTGCACTGGTCCTTGCCGAACTCGCGCAGGGTCTTGCGCAGCACGTAGAGCCAGGACCGCTTCGTGATGTCGTCGGGGGAGTCGGGCTTGCGGGGATCCTCCGGCGCAGGTGCGGCGGCCTTCTCGGTGCTCGTCGTGCTGCTCGTGTCGTGCGTGGTCATCGGCAAGGCCTCCGGTCGGTGCTGACGTGCAGGTCGCGCGACGGGGCAC
>NZ_JBFUHU010000426.1:0-2553 GCF_056402235.1 Cellulomonas sp. P4_B5_2 | reverse complement strand
GCGTCGTTCTGGGCCTGCTCGACCACCCGCCGGGTCAGCTCGGCGCGGGCGTCCTCGGCCGTCAGGCCGGTGACCGACTCGAGCTCGGCGAGCGCCGCGCGCTCGGCGTCCGTCGCGCGCTGTGCGGCGGCGCGCTCGGCCTCCTCGAGAGTGCGCGTGCCGGCCCGCTTGGCCTCGGCCGCGTTCTCGGCGTCCGCACGGGCGCGCCGCTCGAGCTCGTCGACCTCGGTGCGATCGGCCGCGACGCTCTGCTCCCGCTCGGTCAGCCGCCGCTCACGGCGCTCGACGTCGGCGAGCATCGCCCGCGCGTCGTCCTTGATCGAGGCGACGTCCTCCTCGGCCCGGGCGCGCTGGACGCCGGCTTCACGCCGGGCGACCAGGACGAGCACCAGCGCGACGAGACATGCGCCGAGCAGCCCCACGATCGTGGCGATGGCGCCTGCGTCCACGTCATCCTCCTGGTCGGGCCGCGCACGACGCGCACCGGTGCCGGTGCGCGGGTCTGGGCCATTGTCGCTCACACCCGGCCGCGTCCGGGCCGTTCGCCACCCCGACGGGCGGCAGAGTGTGCGGAGTTGTGCCGGACGTCACGGACCGGGATCGAACCCGTCGAGCTCGTCCGTGCCCTCGGCGCCCTGCTGGGCGAGCTCCTCGCGCAGGAGCCGAGCCACCAGGCCCGGCGGGTACCCCTTGCGTCCCAGCGCCGCGAGCGTGCGCCGCGACCGCGTCTGCGCGTCCAGCCCGGACGTCGAGGCAAGCTTGCGCCGCACGAGCCGCCGCGCGGCCTCGTCCTCGTCGTCCGAGTCGACCTGCTCGAGCGCGTCGCCGGCGGTCTCGTCGTCGATCCCGCGGCGGCGCAGCTCCACCGCGATCGCCCGCCGGGAGAGCCCGCGCTCCGAGTGCCGCGTCCGGACGAGCATGCGCGCGTACTCGGCATCGTCGATCAGCCCGACCTCCGTGAACCGGTCGAGCACCCGGTCCGCGACCTCGTCGGGGACACCCTTGCGGGCCATCGCCTCGGCGAGCTGCCCCCGGCTGCGCGCCGAGGAGGTCAGGAGCCGCAGCGCGATCGCTCGCGCCACGGACTCCTGGTCCGGCTCGACATCTTGCGCAGCCGCACCCGTCGAGGGCGGCTCGGTCCCGAACCGCCCTCGACGTCGGTTGCTGCTGGTCATGCGACTGCTCAGAAGTCGACGACCGGCACGGCGTCGGCCGGCGCGTCGACCCGTGCGCCGATGCCGAGCTTCTCCTTGATCTTCTTGTCCAGCTCGACGGCCAGGTCCGGGTTGTCCCGCAGGAAGGCGCGGGCGTTCTCCTTGCCCTGACCCAGCTGGTCGCCCTCGTACGTGTACCAGGCGCCGGACTTGCGCACGAAGCCGTGCTCCACACCCATGTCGATCAGGCTGCCCTCGCGGGAGATGCCGACCCCGTAGAGGATGTCGAACTCCGCCTGCTTGAAGGGCGGCGCCATCTTGTTCTTGACCACCTTCACGCGGGTCCGGTTGCCGACCGCCTCGGTGCCCTCCTTGAGGGTCTCGATGCGCCGGATGTCCAGGCGCACCGACGCGTAGAACTTCAGCGCCTTGCCACCCGTGGTCGTCTCGGGCGACCCGAACATCACGCCGATCTTCTCGCGGAGCTGGTTGATGAAGATGGCCGTGGTGCCGGACGAGTTSAKCGCGCCGGTGATCTTGCGCAGCGCCTGGGACATGAGCCGAGCCTGCAGGCCGACGTGGCTGTCACCCATCTCGCCCTCGATCTCGGCCTTCGGCACGAGCGCGGCGACCGAGTCGACCACGACGATGTCGATGGCGCCGGAGCGGATCAGCATGTCCATGATCTCCAGCGCCTGCTCGCCGGTGTCCGGCTGGGAGACGAGGAGCGCGTCGGTGTCCACGCCGAGCTTCTTGGCGTACTCGGGGTCCAGCGCGTGCTCGGCGTCGATGAAGGCGGCGATGCCGCCGGCCTTCTGCGCGTTGGCGACCGCGTGCAGCGCGAGCGTGGTCTTGCCCGAGGACTCCGGACCGTAGATCTCCACGACGCGGCCCCGCGGCAGCCCTCCGATGCCGAGTGCGACGTCCAGGGCGATGGAGCCCGTGGGGATGACCTCGACGGGGGCGCGGCCGTCGTCGCCGAGCCGCATGATCGACCCCTTGCCGAACTGGCGGTCGATCTGGCTGAGCGCGGCCTCGAGGGCCTTCTCGCGATCCTTCGGTGCGGGCATGTCGACCTCGTCTGTCTCGAGCAGCTGCTGCTGCGGTACGGGGGCTGGTCTTGTTGCGAGCGACGCTATGTCCGACCACCGACATACCGACCGCGCCACCCGTGCCCCGGGGATCCGGCGTGTGCCGGAGGGGGCTGTGGGAGGCTCGGTCGCTCACCCGCAGGACCACCCTAGCCGAACAGGTGTTCGATGTGCGCGACACGCCGTCAGCGTGTCGGGGTCACCGCGAGCTGCTCCCCCGGCGCCAGGACGTGCACGCGCACCCCCGGCGCGAGACGTGCCGCCGCGTGCGCGAACGCCGGCCCGGCGCGGTCCATCCAGCCCGGCGG
>NZ_JBFUHU010000425.1:0-2567 GCF_056402235.1 Cellulomonas sp. P4_B5_2 | reverse complement strand
ACCACCACCTGGGTGTGTCCGCGTTCGCCAGCCACGCGGTGGTCAGCCGCACGTCCGTCGTGCGGGTCGATCCCGACGTGCCGCCCGAGGTCGCGGCCCTGCTCGGCTGCGCGGTGCTCACCGGCGGGGGAGCGGTGGTCAACGCCGGCCGACCGCGGCAGGGTGACACCGTGATGGTCGTGGGGCTCGGAGGCGTGGGGATGGCTGCGCTGCTGGTCGCGGTCGCGCTCGGGTTCGACGTCATCGGGGTCGACGCGGTCGCGGACAAGCTGGAGGCCGCGCGCGCCAATGGGGCGGCCGCGACGTACTCGCCGCAGGACCTGCCCGTCCGAGCACCCGTGGTCATCGAGGCCGCCGGGAACGCCCGAGCGTTCGAGACGGCCGTCGCCGCGACGGCGCCGGGCGGGACGACGGTGACGGTCGGCCTGCCCGCTCCCGGCGCTCGCGCGTCCGTCAGCCCGCTCACCCTCACCTCCGAGGCCCGGACCGTCGTCGGCAGCTACCTCGGCTCCGCCGTCCCGGCCCGCGACATCCCGCTCTACGTCGACCTCTGGCGCTCGGGTCGGCTCCCGCTCGAGCGCCTGGTCTCCTCGCGCATCACGCTGCACGACCTCGACGTCGCCATGGACCGCCTCGCGGCCGGTGGCGAGCTCCGCCAGCTCATCGTTCTCGACGAAAGGACCCCCTCGTGACACGCACTGCCCTGGTGACCGGCGCCGCCCGCGGCATCGGCGCCGCGACCGCCCTCCGGCTCGCCGCCGACGGCTTCCAGGTGGCCGTCCTCGACCTGCGCGAGGAGGACTGCGCGGGCACCGTCGACGCGATCCGCGCTGCCGGGGGTTCCGCGATCGGCCTCGGTGCCGACGTCGGCCTGACGCAGGACGCCGTCTCCGCCGTCGCGCGCGTGGCCGACGAGCTCGGGGCGCCCACCGTCCTGGTCAACAACGCCGGCATCCTGCGCGACAACCTCCTGTTCAAGATGACCGAGGCCGACTGGGACTCCGTCATCTCGGTGCACCTGCGCGGCGCGTTCCTCATGAGCCGCGAGGTCCAGAAGCACCAGGTGGCCGCCGGCTGGGGGCGGATCGTCAACCTGTCCAGCACGTCGGCGCTGGGCAACCGAGGGCAGGCCAACTACGCGACCGCCAAGTCGGGGCTGCAGGGGTTCACCAAGACGCTGGCCATCGAGCTGGGCAGGTTCGGGGTCACCGTGAACTCGGTGGCCCCCGGGTTCATCGCCACCGACATGCTGCGGCAGACCGCCGAGCGGCTCGGCATCACGTTCGAGCAGTTCCTCGACGGGGCGGCCAAGGAGATCCCGGTCGGGCGCGTGGGCCAGCCCGACGACATCGCGAACGCCGTCTCGTTCTTCTGCTCGGAGGCAGCGAGCTTCGTCAACGGGCAGGTCCTCTACGTGGCCGGCGGGCCGAAGGCGTGATCGCGGTGGACACCCCCGCAGGGTTGCTCGACGCCCTCGGTCAGAGCGCGACCGCCGACCGCTGGTTCTCCGTCGACCAGGCGCGGATCGACGCGTTCGCCGACACCACGGACGACCACCAGTGGATCCACGTCGACCCGGTCAGGGCCGCCGCTGGGCCGTTCGGCGCGACCGTCGCGCACGGGTACCTCACGCTCTCCCTGATCCCGGCGCTGACCGACGGGCTGGTCGAGGTCGGCGGGACCGGGCTGGTGGTCAACTACGGCCTCGACCGCGTGCGGTTCCTGCAGCCGGTGACCGCCGGCTCCCGCATCCGGGCGACGTCCACCGTGACCTCCGCCGAACCGACGCCCCAGGGCGTCCGCGCGACCTTCACGGTCACTGTCGAGATCGAGGGCGCGACCAAGCCGGCCCTGATCGCGGAGACCGTCGTCCTCTACTTCGCGGCGGCCTGAACGCCCGCAACGTCCGAGGAAGTGAGCGCCCCAGCAGCCACTTCCTCGGACGTTGGGTGTTCGCGGAGGGTCAGGAGACCCGCTCGACCACCATCGCCATGCCCTGGCCGCCGCCGAYGCACATGGTCTCCAGGCCGAACGTGCCGTCCTGCACCGCGAGGCCGTGCAGCAGGGTCGTCGTCAGTCGGGCGCCGGTGCTCCCGAACGGGTGACCCACCGCGATCGCGCCCCCGTGGACGTTGAGCTTGTCGTGGTCGATGCCGAGCGCGCGCGCCGACGGGAGCACCTGTGCGGCGAACGCCTCGTTCAGCTCGACCAGGTCGATGTCGGCGATGGTCATGCCCGCGCGGGACAGCGCCATCAGCGACGCGTCCACCGGTCCGAGGCCCATGATCTCCGGCGAGAGGCCGCTGACCCCGGTGGACACGATGCGGGCGAGCGGGGTCAGGCCGAGCTCGTCGACGATCCGGTCGCTCACGATCACCACCGCGGCGGCGCCGTCGTTGAGCGGGCAGCAGTTGCCGGCCGTGACCGTGCCGTCGGGGCGGAACACCGGGTTCAGGCCGACCAGCGCCTCGACCGTGACCCCGGCTCGGGGGCCGTCGTCGGCCGACACGACCGTGCCGTCCGGCAGGGTCACCGGGGTGATCTCGTCGGCCCAGAACCCGTTGGCC
>NZ_JBFUHU010000424.1:0-2581 GCF_056402235.1 Cellulomonas sp. P4_B5_2 | reverse complement strand
CCCGCGGCACCGCAGGCCAGGGCCGACGCGAGTGGTACACCGCGACCGACCAGCACGCCGTCACCGCGATACGTGCGCTGTGGGGGTCCGAGGACCTGGGCGCGCTGGCACCTGTCGTGCCACCGGTGAGGTTCGGGTTCTCGTCGGTGCCGACCGCGCCCACCGTCACCCGCGTGCTGACCACCGTGGAAATCGCGGCGAGCCCCTCCCTGCCCGGGCACTAAGATCGTGCGGGCGTCCGACGGGCGCACCCACCACCCCGACCCCGAAGGACCTTCCGTGCTCCGCACCCACACGGCCGGCTCGCTGCGAGCCGAGCACATCGGTACCACCGTCACCCTCACGGGCTGGGTGGACCGGCGGCGGGATCACGGAGGGGTGGCGTTCGTCGACCTGCGGGACGCGTCGGGCATCGCCCAGGTCGTCATCCGCGACGAGGCCGTCGCGCACGGCCTGCGCGCGGAGTACGTGCTGCAGGTGACGGGCGAGGTCGGGCGTCGGCCCGCCGGGAACGAGAACCCCAACCTGGCCACGGGCGAGGTCGAGCTGGTCGCCGCGCAGGTGGTCGTGCTCAACGAGGCCGAGCCGCTGCCGTTCCAGGTGTCGTCCTCGCTCGACGAGCCGATCGGCGAGGAGGCTCGCCTCAAGTACCGGTACCTCGACCTGCGCCGGCCGGCCCCGGCCCGCGCGATGAAGCTGCGCGCGAAGGCGAACCAGGCCGCGCGTCGCGTGCTCGACGCGCAGGACTTCGTCGAGGTCGAGACSCCGACCCTGACCCGCTCCACCCCSGAGGGYGCYCGCGACTTCCTGGTGCCCGCGCGCCTGSMGCCGGGCTSCTGSTACGCGCTGCCGCAGWSSCCGCAGCTGTTCAAGCAGCTGCTCATGGTCGGCGGGCTCGAGCGGTACTACCAGATAGCCCGCTGCTACCGGGACGAGGACTTCCGCGCCGACCGTCAGCCGGAGTTCACGCAGCTGGACGTCGAGATGAGCTTCGTCGAGCAGGACGACGTCATCGCCCTCGGCGAGCAGATCCTGGTCGCGCTCTGGGACCTCATCGGGGTCACCATCCCGACGCCGATCCCGCGGATCACGTTCGCGGAGTCCATGGCGCGCTACGGCAACGACAAGCCGGACCTGCGCTTCGGGCTCGAGCTGGTCGAGCTCACCGAGTACTTCGCGGAGACCCCGTTCCGGGTGTTCCAGGCCCCGTACGTCGGCGCGGTCGTGCAGCCCGGTGGCGGGTCGACGCCGCGGCGCGGGTTCGACGCGTGGCAGGAGTGGGCCAAGCAGCGCGGAGCCAAGGGCCTGGCGTACGTCACGGTCGGTGAGGACGGCGAGCTCGGCGGTCCGGTGGCCAAGAACCTCTCCGAGTCGGAGCGCGCCGGGCTCGTGGCGGCCGTCGGCGCGAACCCCGGCGACGCGGTGTTCTTCGCGGCCGGGCCGGTGAACGACGCCCGGGCGCTCCTCGGTGCCGCGCGTCTGGAGATCGGTCGCCGCGGTGGCCTGATCGACGAGAACGAGTGGAAGTTCGTCTGGGTGGTCGACGCGCCCCTGTTCAAGCCCACGGGCGAGGACGACGACGTGGCGGTCGGCGGGGGCGCCTGGACCGCGGTGCACCACGCGTTCACCTCACCGACGCCGGAGTGGCTCGACACGTTCGAGCAGGACCCCGGTGCCGCGCTGGCCTACGCGTACGACATCGTCTGCAACGGCAACGAGATCGGCGGCGGGTCCATCCGTATCCACCGCCGGGACGTGCAGGAGCGCGTGTTCGAGGTCATGGGCATCGGGCCGGAGGAGGCGCAGGAGAAGTTCGGCTTCCTGCTCAAGGCGTTCCAGTTCGGCGCGCCGCCGCACGGCGGGATCGCGTTCGGCTGGGACCGCATCCTGGCGCTCCTGACCGGCTCGGAGTCGATCCGCGACGTCATCGCGTTCCCGAAGTCGGGCGGCGGGTTCGACCCGCTGACGGCTGCGCCGGCACCGATCACGCCGGAGCAGCGCCGCGAGGCCGGCGTCGACGCCAAGCCGAAGGTCGCCACCGAGGCCTGATGGTCGACGTGCTCGAGGTCCTCCCGCCGCGCTGGCGGGAGGACCGGATGCTGCTCGGTGACCGCAGCCGCTGGAGCGCGGTCGAGGTCCTCGGGGACGACGACGCGGTCGTGCTGGTGATCGGCGGACCGGATCGTCCCAGCCTGCTCGGGCGTGGCGACCCTGCCTCCGTCGACCGCCTCGTCGCCGCCCAGGACGTCGGTCACGCCCGGTGGATGAGCGTGCCCCGCGGGTCTCGTCCGCGGGCAGACGTGCTCGCCCGGCTCGATCTGGTCCCGTTCTCCACCTGGGACTGGCTCTCGACGGACGCCGCCCCTCCGGGGGTCGCGGGGGAGAGCTCCGTCGTCCGGCTCGATCCGCAGGCCGACGCAGACAGGATCCGCACCTGCCTCCACTCGGCCAACCCCGAGACATCAGCGGACCCCACCGCGCCCGACGAGCTCGGGTGGTGGGGGGTCGAGGTCGACCGCGCGCTGGGCGGCGTCGTCGGTGTCTCGGCTCGACGTGGCGTGCGCGACGACGCGTCCTGGCA
>NZ_JBFUHU010000423.1:0-2583 GCF_056402235.1 Cellulomonas sp. P4_B5_2 | reverse complement strand
GCATCGTGGCGGCCGGGCACGTGGACGCGGGACCCGCCGCGGTCGGTGTGGGGCTCGCCGCGCTCGTCCTGCTGGCCACGAGCGCCGGGCTCGGCCGCGGCGGGCAGCGGTATGCCGGTCTCGCCTTCCTCGCGCTGGCCCTCGGCTGCGCGGTGCCGTTCGGGCTGCTGCTGGACGCGAACCTCCTCGAGAGCGTGCTGGCGGCCGTGCTGCTGGCCTGGGTCGCGCTCGGTGCGGGCATCGGGGTGGGCCGTCGGGACCGCGGGGCGCTCGCGGGCGCGCTCGCGGGCGCCCTGATCACCGGGCTCCACCTCGCGCTCGGTGCGCTGGTCGACGCCGTGCACGCGGACACCGCGGTCGCGGTCGTGGCCGTCGTCGCGTGCGGGCTGCTGCCCTGGTGGGCCATGACGTCCTCGGGCCTGACCGGGCTCGACGACGCCGCGCTCGACGGTGCCGCCCCCAGGCGGACGCGCGTGCGGACCACCCTCGACGAGGCCTACCGCGGCCTCACCTGGAGCGCGGTCGCGGTGGCCGTGGCGATCGCGATCTCCTGCACGGGTCTGGTCGCGTCGGGCGACGACGGGGCCACGCTGCTCGCCGGGATCGTGCTCGCCGTCGTCGCGCTCCGGACGCGCAGCCTCCCGCTGCGCACGCAGGCCGTCGCCCTCTGGGTCGCCGTGGTGGTCCCGCTGGTGGTCGGCGTGCTCGGCCCGTGGGGTGCGCAGGAGCCGTGGCTCGCCGCGGGGATCACCCTCGGGGTCGGCGTGCTCACCGCGATCGTCGCCGGCGCGCGTCCGTCCGGTCAGCAGCGGGCGCGGCTGCGCCGGCTCGGGGACCTCGCGGAGCTCATCGGCGTGCTGGCCGTCCTGCCGGTCGCGCTCGGCGTGTTCGGCGTCTACGGCGACCTTCTGGGCACGTTCTGATGCTCGTCCGCGACGCGCTCCGGCTGGGGTTCGCCGGYTCGACGGCGGTGGCGCGCGACCTCGTGGCGGCCGACGAGGGACTGCGCCGACCAGTGTCCACGAGCCGACGGATCGCTGTCGTGCAGGCGCACGGCGGGGCAGGGGCGACGACGGCGACCGCCGGGGTCGCGTCGGTGCTCGCCGGTCGACGTCCGACCGGGGTGCTGGCCATCGACGCCGGGCACGGGAACGCGTCGCTGGCCGCCGCGTGCGGGATCGACCGACCGCTCGCGTGGGCCGACGGCCGCGCCCGGACCGCGGGGATCGCGCGGGCGGAGCAGGCGCGTGCTGCGCTCCCGCGCACCCGCGACGGGCTCGCCGTCCTGGGCGACGGGTCGGCGTCGGCACCTTGGCCCCCGCAGCCGCGGACGTGGCGCGAGGTCGTCGACCCCGTGGGCCGGTTTTTCGACGTCGTCCTCACCGACTGGGGCGTGCGCGGCCCGGACGAGCTGGCCGTGGTGGCCGGCGACCACCACGTGGTCGTCGTGGTCGCGCGCGCGGACCGGGCGGACGCCGAGCGTGGTGTCGCCCTGGCGTCGCACCTGGCGACCACGGAGCAGCGGGCACCCGCCGTCGTCCTGCTGCTGGTCGACGTCGGCGGCACCGGCGGCCCGTCTGCGACACCGGCCCGCGACGCGCTGGCCGCGCATGCCGTGACCGTCCGGAGCGTGCCCCACGACCCCGCCCTCGGTGCGGGCGCGACGTCCCCGGGGACCGACGTCCGCACGGCCTTCTCCACCCTCGGCGCGCACCTGCTCACCCTCGCGTGCGACCCGCACGCCGCCCTGACGGCCGGGGACGCGGGATGACGCGCACCCTCGTCCACCGCCCTGCTCGCGTGGTCCGACCCCTCGCCGCGCCGCCCGACGTCCCGGTTGCCGCACCGCCGCAGATGAACGACGCGGCCGGCGGCTCCGGTCTGCAGTCGATGCTCCCCGTGGTCGGTGCCGTCGGGTCCATGACGATGATGCTGGTGCTCCGCGGGAACCCGCTGTTCGTCCTGGTCGGCGTGATGGTGCTGGTCGTGGCGCTCGTCGGCGGGGTCGGCATGGCGCTCAGCCACCGCGGCACGGCGGCGCGCGGTCGGCGGCTGCAGCGCGAGCGGTACCTGGACTACCTCGAGGGCCTGCGCTCGGACCTGCGGGACGCCGAGAACGACGCGCGCGACGTGGCACGGACCGTGCACCCCGACCCGGTCGCGCTGGTCGACGTCGTGCGCGACCCGGAGCGCCGCTGGGAGCGCCGGCGGACCGATCCCGACTTCCTGGACCTGCGGGTGGGGGCCGGCGACCGGCCCTGGTTCGACCTGCGGGTGCCCGAGGACCCCAACCCGACGCAGCCGTTCGACCCCGCCATGGCGGCGGAGGCCGAGGCGGTCCGGGTCCGGCACGGACGCGTCCCGCAGATGCCGATCACCGTGCCCCTGGACCGCGTCGGCGAGGTGGCCGTCATCGGGCCGCGGGACGCCTGCCTCGCGGTCGTCCGCGCGCTCACGGTCCAGGCCGTCGCCCTGCACGCCCCCGACGACCTGCAGGTCGCCGCCACGTTCTCCGCGGACCGCGCCGGCGACTGGGCGTGGCTGGGCGCGGTCCCGCACGTCGTCGACGACGCGCTCTTCGAC
>NZ_JBFUHU010000422.1:0-2584 GCF_056402235.1 Cellulomonas sp. P4_B5_2 | reverse complement strand
CGGTCCCGTCAGCGCCACGACGGTGCCGGGCCGCACCACCAGGTCGAGGTCGTGCGGCGTGCCGGCGACGCCGACCCCGTCGAGCCGCAGCGTCGCGCTGCGCAGGTCGGGGGCGGTCTGCGTCCCGGCCGGCGGGACCGGGGTCTCCAGCACCTCGAACGCCCGCCCCGCGGCCGCGACCCCGTCGGCCGCCGCGTGGAACTGGACGCCCACCTGGCGCAGCGGCAGGAAGACCTCGGGCGCGAGGACCAGCACCGCGATGCCGGTGACCAGGTCGAGGTCGCCCTCCACCAGTCGCAGCCCGATGCCGACCGCGACCAGTGCCACGGACAGCGTGGTGAGCAGCTCGAGGACCATGCCGGACAGGAACGCGATGCGCAGGGTCCCCATCGTGGCCTGGCGGTGCGCGTCGCCGAGGCTCCGCACGCGGGCGCCGGGACCGTGCTCGCGCCCGTGCGCGCGCAGCGTCGGCAGGCCCGCGAGCAGGTCGAGCACCTGGGCGCCGAGCCGCTGCATGCTGGCCAGGCCCTGCTCCGAGCGTCCCTGGGTGAGCCGGCCGACGAGCACCATGAAGAGCGGGACCAGGGGAAGCACGACGACGAGGATCGCCGCGGAGACCCAGTCCAGCCCGAGCACGACGAGCAGGACCCCGGGCGTCACGGTCGCGGCCAGGACCAGCTGAGGCAGGTACCGCACGAAGTAGGGCTCGAGCGCGTCGAGCCCCCGGGTGGCCAGCGTGACCACCGACGGACCCTCGCCGGTCGCGAGCCAGCGCGGACCGAGGGCGACGGCGTGCGCCACGACCTGCTCGCGCAGCTCGCCGACGGTGCGGGCGGCCGCCCGGTGCGCGAAGCGCTCCTGCAGCGCGGTGACCAGGGCGCGGACCACCACCACGGCCGCCAGCCAGGCGATCGTCGGGGCCAGCACCGCGAGCGTCGCGCCGTCCGTCACCGCGTTCCCGAGCGTGTGCGCCAGGAGCAGCGCCTGAGCGACCACCAGCGCCGCCGTGACCACGCCGAGGGCGGCGGTCAGTGCGACGTACCCGCGGGCCGCGCGGGCGTGCCGCAGCAGGCGCGGGTCGAGCGGTCTCACTGGTCGGAGGACGGCTTGTTCAGCACGGGGACCTTCTCGAACGTGAGGCCGGTGTGGGCGGGGATCTGGTGCGAGGAGATGCGCTTGCGGAACACCCAGTACGTCCAGCCCTGGTAGAGCAGGACGAGCGGGGTGAGGATCGCGGCCACCCACGTCATGACGGTGAGCGTGTAGCTCGTCGAGGACGCGTTGGTGACCGTCAGCGAGTTCGCGGGGTCGAACGCGGGCATCACGTCGGGGTACATCGAGCCGAAGATCAGGACCACCGCGGCCACGATCGCGACGGCCGAGGCGGTGAACGCCAGACCCTCCTTGCGGCGCTGCGTGGCGACGACCAGGACGGCCAGCGCACCGGCAGCGACGACGACCGCGGCCCACGTCCACGGCACCGAGTACGCCAGCTGCGCCCACACGGCCCAGGCTCCGGCGACGACGAGCGTCAGCACCGACGACCGCGCGGCGAACGCCCCGGCCCGCGCCCGGACGTCACCGTCCGACTTGAGCGCGAGGAACACCGCACCGTGCGTGAGGAAGATCAGGGCCGTCGTCGCGCCGCCGAGCAGGGCGAACGGGTTGAGCAGCGCCCAGAACCCGCCCACGTACTGGTGGTCGACGTCGAGCTCCACGCCGCGGACCAGGTTGGCGAACGCGACGCCCCAGAGGACGGCCGGCACCCACGAGCCGACGATCAGGCTCCGGTCCGCGAGCGACCGCCAGCGGTCGTCGTCGATCTTTCCGCGCCACTCGAACGACACCACACGCACGATCAGCGCGAGCAGGATGAGCAGGAGGGGCAGGTAGAAGCCGGAGAACATCGTGGCGTACCACTCCGGGAACGCCGCGAACGTGGCGCCGCCCGCGGTCAGCAGCCACACCTCGTTGCCGTCCCAGACGGGGCCGATGGTGTTGATCATGACCCGGCGGTCACGGTCCTTGGCGGCGCGGTCACCGCGGGACAGCAGGCCGAGCAGCATGCCGACGCCGAAGTCGAACCCCTCGAGCACGAGGTAGCCGGTCCACAGGACGGCGATGAGGATGAACCAGACGGTCGTGAGCTCCATGGTCGTCGGCTCCGCTCAGTACGCGAACGACAGCGGACGGTCGGCTGCGTCCGGGTCGTTGTCGGGGTTGTCGGGGCTGGGGTCGTGCTCGGTGTCGGCGACGCCCTCGACCGTGTAGCGGTGCATCAGGCGGTACCAGAACACGGCGAGCACCCCGTAGAGCAGGGTGAACGCGATCAGGCTGGTGAGGATCGTCCCCGTGCTGGTCACGGTCGACACCCCGCGCGCCGTGAGCAGCCACACGCCGTCCACGCCGCTCGGGTTCGGGTTGGGCGCGACGACCCACGGCTGGCGACCCATCTCGGTGAAGATCCAGCCGAACGACGACGCCAGGAACGGGGTGACCAGCGCGACGATGCCGAGCCGGCCGAACCACGCGTTCCCGTTGACGCGGCCCCTGCGCGTCACCCACAGGGCGACCAGGGCGAGCG
>NZ_JBFUHU010000421.1:0-2598 GCF_056402235.1 Cellulomonas sp. P4_B5_2 | reverse complement strand
CCCCGAGGCCGACGGCGACCCCGGCTGCGGCCAGGCCGCCGCCCAGGCCGAGCACGGCACGCCGCGACAGGCGAGGTCCGCCCGGCTGGTCGTGCGGGTCGGTGGGGGAGGCCAAGGTCAGGCGCCCGTGACCGTGGCGGTGAGCCGCGACAGGGGCTCGGACAGGGCGTCGACCGCCGCGGCCAGCTCCTTCACCTGCGCGTCGGTGAGCTGGTCGTAGTACGTGAAGCCGTCCTCGAGCGAGCCCTGCTCGGCGAGCAGCGCGTCGATCTCGGCGAAGCGGGTGGTCAGCGTCTCCGCCAGGTCGGGGTCCTCGGCCTCGACGATGTCCGCGAGCACCTCGTACCCGACGCGCGCGCCGTCGACGTTGGCCTGGAAGTCCCACAGGTCGGTGTGCGACCAGATCTCCTCCTCGCCGGTGACCTTGCCGGTGGCGACCTCGTCGAGCAGCTCCTTGGCGCCGTTGGCGATCTGGAACGCCTCGAACGCGAAGTCGGGGGCGTTCACCTCGTCGACCAGCTGCTGGGTGGACGTCACCAGGTCCGCCGCGGCGGCGTCGCGCTGCTCGGGCGTGAGCGGCACGTACGTCACGCCACCGTTCGCGTCCGGGGCGGGCTGCCAGAGGTCCTTCTCGATGAGGTGCCAGCCGCTCCACGCGGCGCCTTCCTCGACGTCCGCCTCGCGCAGGTCGAGCAGCGGGTCGAGGTCGCCGAACGACTCGGCCACGGGCTCGACGCGCTCCCAGTGCGCGCGGGTGTCCGCGTACAGCGACTTCGCGGTCTCGTCGTCGCCCGCGGTGTAGGCGTCGGCGAAGGCCTGCGTGCCGGCGATGAGTGCGCCGACCTGGTCCTTCACGTACGCGACGTAGGAGGCCTCGGCAGCGGCCAGCTGGTCGGCGGTGTCACCCGTCGGGCCCACCTCGACGCCCGAGTCGTTCACGGTGAACTCGGCGCGGATGCCGTCGCCCACCATGCCCGGCTTGCAGGAGGTGTAGTACGTGCCGGGCTTGACCTGCGCGATGAGGTCGCGCGAGAGGCCGGGGCCGACGTTCTCGACCTCGGCGACGACCCGCAGGCCGTCCTCGCCGAGCAGGTAGAACTCGGTGACGTCGTCGCCCGCGTTGGTCACGGAGAAGCGGACCGTCCCGGAGTCGGCCTCGGTCGCGGACACGTCGCAGGTGTCGGCGGTCGAGGTCACCGTGAGCACCCCCGCACTGCCCGACGCGCCCGGCTCCGCGGTGCCGTTGGGCACGCAGGCCGCCACGAGCGGGAGGACGAGCGCGGCCAGGGCGGCGGCGACGGTGGTGGTGCGGCGGGACATGGGTCTCCTCGGAGAAGAACTGGCGGGGTGGTGCGGCAGCGAGATCAGGCGGCGGTGGCGCGCACGGCCGGCGCGACGGCGGGTGCCGACGGGCGGGCGGGCGCAGAGCCCCACGTGGTGCGGATGAAGAAGTACATCGTCGGCAGGAGGTAGGCGGTCCAGGCGACCGCCTGGAGCACGGTCGTGGCCGGCGAGAAGTTGAAGACGCCCTTGAGCAGCGAGCCGTWCCAGCTGCTGGGCGGGATCGTCGCCGAGACGTCGAAGGCGAGGGTGTTCAGGCCGGGCAGGATCCCGGCCTCCTGGAGGTCGTGCACGCCGTAGGCCAGCACGCCCGCGGCGACCACGACGAGGAACAGCCCGGTCCAGGCGAAGAACACGCGGAGGTTGAGCTTGAGCGCGCCGCGGTAGATCAGCCACCCGGCGAGCACCGCGGTGCCGAGGCCCAGGGCGGCACCGACGAGCGGCGCGAAGTTCGGGCCGGTGTTCACGGCGGTGCCGCTGGTCGCCTGCGCGCTGGCCCACAGGAACAGGGCGGTCTCCAGGCCCTCGCGCCCGACGGCGAGCATCGCGACCACGAGCACGGCGCGCTTGCCGGCGCCGAGCGCGTCGTCGAGCTTGTGGTGCAGGTCGGCCTTCATGTGCCGCGCGGTGCGGGCCATCCAGAAGATCATCCACGTCACCAGGCCGACCGCGACGATCGAGAGCGTGCCGCCGATGGCCTCCTGCGCCTCGAACGACAGCCCGGACGGGCCGAACGTGAGGATGGCCCCGAACACCAGCGACGCCCCGATCGCGACCCCGACCCCGGCCCACAGCGCCGGCAGCTGCTCGCGGCGCCCGGACTTGACCAGGTACGCGACGAGGATGCTGACGACGAGTGCGGCTTCGAGGCCCTCGCGCAGACCGATGAGGTAGTTGGCGACCATGAACGCTTCCGGGTGCAGGGGGCTGACTCTGGGTCAGATGAGGACAGGCTTACCTCACCGCCCGGACACTACCCCTGCGGACGCACCGGGCGCGACAGTGTCCCGCCAGCCGGTGCTGTGACGCGGCTCACCGACCGCCGAGCGCCTCGATCCGCTCACGCAGCCGCGGCCACGCGTCGGCGAACGCGGGCAGGAGGGGCAGGGCGGGCACCTGGTCGAGCGGGACCCACCTCAGCTCGACGCTCTCCGCGTCCGTGACCGCGGGGTGGATCGGGAGGATCTCGTCGGCGATCACCGTGGTGTAGGACCAGTCGGGGTGCTGGAGGGTGTAGGACCAGTCGGGGTGCTGGAG
>NZ_JBFUHU010000420.1:0-2612 GCF_056402235.1 Cellulomonas sp. P4_B5_2 | reverse complement strand
CCCTCGACGGACTGACGCTGCCGTTCGAGCTCCCGTGACGGACGGGCGGTCGACAGTCGCGATGTGAGCATTGTCGAGAACGGGGCGAACGGCGGGTCGAGTGGCGGAAGGTCGTCGTCGCGCTCCTGTCGCGCGCAGGCGCTACCCGACAACCAACGTGGAGACAACTACACGGTGCTCACCGTGGCGTCTGCCTCGGTGCTGTACTTCACGGCGATCTCCGAGCGGATGCGGACACCGCGAGGGCGCAGTGTCCGGCCGGGACTTGGCATCGTTCTCCTCGTTGCTGCGGCGGCTCTCCAGGTGAAACTCCCCAAGCTCATCTGACCGCGTTGCAGGACCGATCGCCTCGTCGTGCCAGTTCTCGCGGCGAGGGACGACCGGCATGTCGCGGCAGGCCGGATGCTCCGCCGCTGCAAGCATGCGGGGATGGGGTGGAACCTGCTGCGGCTTGTGCTTCCCGACAGCCAGCGTCGGAGCAATGACGACCTCACGGCCGATCTCGACCTGTCGGCGGGCGAGGTGTCGGCCAAACGTTCGGCCTTCTGGACGATGCTCTTCCTGAGCGCCGTCATCGCGACCGCTGGAGTGCTGGCCGACTCCACCGCAACGGTCATCGGAGCCATGATCATCGCGCCGCTGTCGACCCCGATCATGGGTCTTGCTCTGGGACTGGCCAAGGGTGCGCCCCGCGCAAGCCTGCACTCCGCATGGAACGTGCTCCTTGGTGTTGCCCTCGTCGTGGCGGTCGGCGTGGTGTTCTCCCTCGTCGTGCCCACGTCGTTCGACCTTCTGTCGAACGAGCAGATCGCGTCCCGCACCTCACCCGGTCTGCTCGACCTGATCGCAGCTGTCGCCACAGGGTTCGCCGGCGCGATCGCGCTGGCCCGCCGCGACGTCGCAGCGGTCCTGCCGGGCGTGGCGATCGCCATCTCGCTCGTTCCTCCGCTGGCCGTCGTCGGCGTGTGCCTGGGGGACAGCGCGCCGAGCCTGGCGGGTGGCGCGTTCTTGCTGTTCCTCTCGAACGCCGTCGCACTGATCCTGGCGGGAACGCTCGTGTTCGCCACCACCGGATACGGCGTCGCCCCCGCGGGCCAGGGCGGCCGATCGAGGCGACGCACGTATGGGACGATCACCGCGGTGCTGGCGATCGTCGCGCTGCCGCTCGTGGGCAACACCGTTCTCGCCTACCAGATCGCGCTGGAGACGCAGCGCGTCGAGCAGGCGACAGCTGCCTGGCTGGCGGACGTCACCGGATCGACCGTCACGCAGGTGTCATACAGCGGGTCTCAGATCGAGATCGACGTCAGCGCACCGGAAGAGCTGCCCGACCCGGACGTCCTCATGCGTTCGCTCGAGGGGGCGGTGCCGAGCGGCACCCCTGTGATCCTCGTTACGAGCTTCGGTGAGCGCGAAGATCTGGGCTCGGTCGGTCCGGCAGACTGACGCCGGAGCGGGGACCGGGACCGGGACCAGCAATCGGGCGTGCGTCCAAGCTTCGCGACGATGCCACAGGGCTACATCGCCTGTGTCGCGAGGTGGTGTGCGCCAACGTGGTGGAGTGCGCACATTGCTCGGCCAGCTCGGCGAGGCTCTCTGCCGCTGGACGAGGAGTGCACCTGCCGGCAAGCACTCGACGGCCTGACGCTGCCCTTCGAGTTCCCTGACACGTGGACCGTGACTTACAGGCTAAGTCTGGCCGGGCTGCGGACCGGCTGGGGCGCCTGTAAGTCATCTGTCTACTGATCGCGGCAGCCATCGCGCGATGTCTGGAGTGACCTGGCGAGCGTGTGATGAGTCTGTCTATCGATGGTCCCGACGATGGCAGCACCGAGAGACGGGAGTACGCCCATGTCCAACGACGTCCACGCAGAGCTGTTCGCGGCCCCGCCGAGACTGGCGCGACGCCGGCCAGCGGGGGAGATGCGCGTCATCAACGTCACGGTGCAGTCCGATGAGCGCCTCCTTCTGACAGTGGCCGAAGCCGCCGCCAGGCTCGGCATCGGCCGCACCTTCATGTATCAGCTGCTGGCCGCGGGGGAGGTGTCTCACCAGGCCTGAGGTCTTGATCGGTGGGGCCAGTTCCCCGAGGCCCGCCCGGGCGTTCCTACTGGTCGAAGTGGTGGCGCAGGACGTACTTGGCGGTCTGCTGGCCGATCGCGGTGCCGTCGTCGACGGCGCTGCGGAAGTGCACGCCGCCCCAGATCCTGGCGTTTCCGACCTCGAGCGTGAGGTCCTGCCGGGTTGCGAAGTGCCGGGCTGCGCCGCCGGTCACGCTGGGCACGGTGAAGTCGATGTGGGCGGTGCCCAGGAAGCGCGAGATCACGATCCCGGAGGCGGGTGTGATGCAGCCGTGCGCGCTCGGATACTCGGGGTGGTTCGGCGTCGGGATCAGCGGCGTCCAGGACGGGTCAGCGATCGTGCGGCGGTTCCCGTCGGTGTCCCCAGCGGGGATCGCAGTCACCGGGCGCCAGAACGCATACCGGTACTTGGCGTCGAAGCAGGCGATCAACGCGTCGGCGTAGGTCACGGACATCATGGCCTGGAAACGTGTCGCGTCGGCCAGGTCGAGGTCGTGCTGGTCGAGGAAGAGGCGGAACGAGGCGTGGGCC
>NZ_JBFUHU010000419.1:0-2640 GCF_056402235.1 Cellulomonas sp. P4_B5_2 | reverse complement strand
GACCCGGCGGTGCCGGTGGCGGTGCGCGCGGCGGCTACGCCGGTCGTCCCGGTGGCGGTGGCGGTGCGCCCGGTGGCGCCCCCGGTGGCGGCGGCGGTTTCGCCGGTCGTCCCGGTGGCGGTGGCGGTCGTCCCGGCGGTGCCGGTCGCGGCAGCACGCAGGGTGCCTTCGGTCGTGCGGGCGGTCGTCCCGTCCGTGGCCGCAAGTCGAAGCGTGCGAAGCGTCAAGAGTTCGAGCAGATGCAGGCCCCCTCTCTGGGTGGCGTGCAGGTTCCTCGCGGCAACGGCAAGACCGTCGTCCGCCTGCGCCACGGCTCGTCGCTGAACGACTTCGCCGACAAGATCGACGCCAACCCGGCCGCGCTGGTCACCGTGCTGTTCCACCTCGGTGAGATGGCCACGGCGACGCAGTCGCTGGACGAGGACACGTTCGGCACGCTGGCCGAGGAGCTCGGCTACATCATCGAGATGGTGTCGGCCGAGGAGGAGGACCGCGAGCTGCTCGGGGCCTTCGACATCGACCTGGACGCCGAGCTCGAGGCCGAGGGCGACGACGACCTGACGGCGCGTCCGCCGGTCGTCACCGTCATGGGTCACGTCGACCACGGAAAGACCAAGCTCCTCGACGCCATCCGTCAGACGGACGTCGTCGCGGGCGAGGCCGGCGGGATCACCCAGCACATCGGTGCCTACCAGGTGCACACCGTGCACGAGGGCACCGACCGTGCCGTCACGTTCATCGACACCCCGGGCCACGAGGCGTTCACCGCCATGCGTGCCCGTGGTGCGCAGGTGACCGACATCGCGATCCTCGTGGTCGCGGCCGACGACGGCGTGATGCCCCAGACCATCGAGGCGCTCAACCACGCCCAGGCGGCCGGCGTCCCGATCGTGGTCGCGGTCAACAAGGTGGACAAGGAGGGGGCCAACCCCGACAAGATCCGCCAGCAGCTCACCGAGTACAACTTGGTGGCCGAGGAGTACGGCGGCGACACGATGTTCGTCGACGTCTCCGCGAAGCAGAACGTCGGCATCGACCAGCTGCTCGAGGCGGTCCTCCTCACGGCGGACGCGGCCCTCGACCTGCGGGCCAACGCCGACAAGGACGCTCGTGGCGTCGCCATCGAGGCGAACCTCGACAAGGGCCGCGGTGCCGTCGCGACGGTGCTCGTGCAGTCCGGCACGCTGAACGTCGGCGACTCGATCGTCGCCGGTACGGCGTACGGCCGTGTCCGCGCGATGTTCGACGAGCACGGTGAGCCGGTCCTCGTGGCCGGTCCGTCGCGCCCCGTCCAGGTGCTCGGCCTGACCTCGGTGCCCCGCGCCGGCGACACGTTCATCGTGGCTCCGGACGACCGCACCGCGCGTCAGATCGGCGAGAAGCGCGAGGCGGCCGAGCGTGCCGCCCTCCTGGCCAAGCGTCGCAAGCGCATCAGCCTCGAGGACTTCACGCAGGCGCTCCAGCAGGGCAAGGTCGAGACCCTCAACCTGGTCCTCAAGGGCGATGTCTCCGGTGCCGTCGAGGCGCTCGAGGACGCCCTGCTCAAGATCGACGTGGGCGAGGAGGTCGAGCTGCGCGTCATCCACCGTGGGGTGGGTGCCATCACGCAGAACGACGTCAACCTGGCCACCGTCGACTCGGCGATCATCATCGGCTTCAACGTCAAGTACGCGGAGCGCGTCGAGGAGCTGGCGGACCGCGAGGGCGTCGACGTGCGCTTCTACTCGGTCATCTACCAGGCGATCGACGACGTCGAGGCGGCCCTCAAGGGCATGCTCAAGCCGGAGTACGAGGAGGTGCAGCTCGGTTCCGCCGAGGTGCGCGAGGTCTTCCGGTCGTCGAAGTTCGGCAACATCGCCGGCTCGATCGTCCGGTCGGGCCTCATCCGACGGAACACGAAGGCGCGCGTCACGCGTGGCGGCAAGGTCGTCGGCGACAACCTGACGATCGAGTCGCTCAAGCGGTTCAAGGACGACGCCACGGAGGTCCGCGAGGGCTTCGAGTGCGGTATCGGCCTCGGCTCGTTCAACGACGTCGAGATCGGCGACACCATCGAGACCTGGGAGATGCGCGAGAAGCCTCGCGCCTGACCCCAGTGATCACGCCCGCGGGGCGGGCGAGGAATCCTCCTCGCCCGCCCTGTTGTTCTCCCAGGCCATGGCCTGCTCCCGAGAAAGGAATGCCTCATGGCGGACACAGCCCGCGCCCGCAAGCTCAGCGAGCGCATCCAGCAGGTCGTCGCGCAGATGCTCGACACCCGGATCAAGGACCCGCGCCTGGGCTTCGTCACCGTCACCGACGTGCGCGTCACCGGTGACCTCCAGCACGCCGACGTCTTCTACACGGTGCTGGGCGACGACGCCGCGCGCACCGACACCGCCGCCGCGCTCGAGAGCGCGAAGGGGATCATCCGGTCCGAGGTCGGCAAGCAGACCGGGATCCGGCTGACCCCGTCGCTGGACTTCCACCTCGACGCGCTGCCGGACACGTCCGCGCAGCTGGACGCGGCGCTGCTCGAGGCCGCTCGACGCGATCGCGAGGTGGCCGCGCTGGCCGCGCAGGCGAGCTTCGCCGGTGACGCGGACCCGTACAAGAAGGCCGACGAGGACGCAGTCGACGACTGACGACCGGCGCAGGCAC
>NZ_JBFUHU010000418.1:0-2649 GCF_056402235.1 Cellulomonas sp. P4_B5_2 | reverse complement strand
TGTCCGCACGTCGAGCGGGGTCGGTCGCGTGGTTGAGGGTGACGACGGTGCTCCCGTGACCGATGAGCGTGCCGTCACCGATGGTGATGCCGCCGGCGTCCTGGAACGTGCAGCCCATGTTGATGAAGACGTCCTTGCCGAGCGTCAGGTTCTTGCCGAACTCGCAGAAGAACGGCGGGAAGACCGTCACCGACTCGTCCACGGGCCRCCCGGTCAGCCGCGCGAGCAGCGCGCGCACCTCCTCAGGCGTGCGGTAGCCGGTGTTCAGCTCCGCGAGCACCCGCAGCGCGTCCTGGCCGGCCCGGTGCAGGAACGCGTGCTGCGCCGAGCCTCCCTCGATGACGGCCCCGCGGCGCACGTGATCGCGGAAGCCCTCCAGGTCGACGTCACTCATCGCGGGACCGACGGCAGGTCGGCCGCCCACGAGGCCAGCAGGCGCAGGCGCTCGGCCGACGGCGAGCCCGGCTCGGCGGTGTAGACCAGGAGCACCTGGCCCGGTTCGGCGGTGATGGCCAGCTCCTCGTAGGCGAGGGTGAGGTCGCCGACCACGGGGTGGTGGAACCGCTTCGTCCCGGCGCCGTGGGTGCGCACGTCGTGGGTGCCCCAGAGCCGGCGGAACGTCTCGCTCTGCGTCGACAGCTCGCCGACGAGGTCCTGCAGGCCCGTGTCGTGCGGGTCCCGGCCGGCCTCGGCGCGCATGATCGCGACGCACATCTCCGCGAACAGGTCCCAGTCCGGGTAGAAGTCGCGCGCCGCGGGGTCGAGGAACTGGAACCGGGCGAGGTTCGGGGTGCGGCCGCCGTCGCCGATGACGGGCGAGTAGAACGCGCGGCCGAGCGCGTTGGTGGCCAGCAGGTCCTGGCGCTGGTCGCGCACGAACGCGATGCCGTCGGTGATCGCGGACAGCGCCCACTGCAGGCTCGGCCGGGGTGTCGACGACCGGGTCGAACGGCGGCGCGGCCGTCCCGACGAGGGGATGCCGTCGGCGGCCCTGGCCAGGTCGAACAGGTGCGCGCGCTCGGTGTCGTCGAGCTGGAGGGCCTGCGCGACGGAGTCGAGCACCGACGCCGACGCCCCGCCGATCGCACCCCGCTCGAGCTTGGCGTAGTACTCCACGCTCACTCCGGCCAGGATCGCGACCTCGCTGCGCCGCAGGCCGGGCACGCGGCGGTTGGTGCCGCCGAGGACGCCCGCCGCCTCGGGGGTCACCTTCGCCCGTCGCGACATGAGGAACTCGCGCACGTCCGCTCGGTTGTCCATGCTCCCGACGGTAGGCCGCGCGGCGCCGACGAGGGAGTCCGTGCGAAGAGGTGCACTGCCGGTACACCCCTCAGCAGGGACTCCCCACCCCGCGCCGCGTCCGGTTGCCTGGTGGGCACACCCCCAGAGAGAGGCACCACCACCATGCGCGCAGTCGTCATGTACGCCCCGGGCGACGTCCGGGTCGACGAGACCGAGCGGCCGACGATCGTCGAGCCGACCGACGCGGTCATCAAGCTCGCCGCCACCTGCATCTGCGGGTCGGACCTGTGGCCGTACCGCGGCACGGACGCCGTCGACCACCAGCCGATGGGCCACGAGTACGTGGGCGTCGTCGAGGAGGTCGGCTCCGCCGTCCAGAACGTGCAGGTCGGCGACTTCGTCGTCGGGTCGTTCTTCGCCTCCGACAACACCTGCGAGATCTGCCTCGCCGGCTACCAGACCCACTGCGTCCATCGCCAGCCCGGCGCCCTCCCCGGCGCGCAGGCCGAGTACGCCCGCATCCCGCTCGCCGACGGCACCCTCGTCGCGACCCCGGGCATGCCCGACGCGGACCTGATCCCGTCGCTGCTGGCCGCGTCCGACGTGCTCGGCACCGGCTGGTTCGCCGCCGTCGCCGCCGAGGTCGGACCCGGCAAGACCGTCGCGGTCGTCGGGGACGGTGCCGTCGGGCTGCTCGGTGTCCTGGCGGCCAAGCAGCTCGGAGCGGAGCGGATCATCGCGATGTCCCGCCACGCCGACCGGCAGGCCCTCGCCCGCGAGCTCGGCGCCACCGACATCGTCGAGGAGCGCGGGGACGCCGGCGTCGCACGGATCAAGGAGCTCACCGGCGGGCTCGGTGCGCACTCCACGATCGAGGCCGTCGGCACCCAGGAGTCGATGATGCAGGCGATCCGTRCCACCCGCGCCGGCGGGCACGTCGGCTACGTCGGCGTCTCCCACGACGTGGCACTGCCCGGCCAGGAGCTCTTCTTCTCCGGCGTCCACCTGCACGGCGGCCCCGCACCGGTGCGCCGCTTCCTGCCCGAGCTCATCACGCTCATCTGGGACCGGCAGATCGACCCGGGAACGGTCTTCGACCTCACCCTGCCGATCGAGCAGGCCGCCGAGGGCTACCGGGCGATGGACGAGCGCCGCGCCACCAAGGTGCTGCTCACCTTCTGACCGACGGTCAGGCGGCCAGGTGGAACGTGCTGGCGAAGCGGTCGAGGAGCTCACCGCGCCCGTGCAGCACCTCGACCACGCCGGTCGCGATCGCGCGGTCCGGGGCGAGCTCGCCGGAGATGACCCGGCGGAGCCCCGGACCCGCGGCGAACGCGAGGTCGACCGGTCCGTCGCCTCGCGTCACCTCGAGGGTGGAGCCGTCGACCCGGACGAGCAGCTCGGCCG
>NZ_JBFUHU010000417.1:0-2656 GCF_056402235.1 Cellulomonas sp. P4_B5_2 | reverse complement strand
GGCGCGGACCTGCCGACGGCGGGCAGTGTGCGGGTGGCGGGCTGGGACCTCACGGCGTTGACCCGCGCGCAGCGCCTCGCCTACCGGCGTGACGTCGTCGGGTTCGTCCGCCAGCAGACCGCGCGCAACCTCGTGCAGTACCTCACGGCGCGCGGCAACGTCGAGCTGCCGCTCGCGCTGGCCGGCCGCGGGCCGCGAGCCCGTCGTGCCCGCGCCGACGAGCTGCTGGAAACGGTCGGGGTCGGCCACTGCGCCGACCGGCTGCCGTCGCAGATGTCCGGGGGCGAGCAGCAGCGCACCGCGATCGCGGTCGCACTCGCCAACGGGCCCCGGCTCCTGCTGGCCGACGAGCCGACGGGCGAGCTCGACTCCGCCACGGCGCAGGAGGTGTTCGACACCCTGCGGCTCGCGCAGCACGAGGCCGGCGTGACGGTCGTCGTGGTGACGCACGACCCGGCCGTGAGCGACCAGGTAGAACGCACCGTCGCGGTCCGGGACGGCCGGACCAGCACCGAGGTGCTGCGCCGGACGGAGGTCGCGGAGGACGGTGCGTCCCGGGTGATCGCGCAGGAGTACGCGGTCATGGACCGTGCCGGACGCGTCCAGGTTCCCCGCGAGTACCGGGAGGCCCTGGCACTGACGCGGCGGGTACGGCTCGCGCTCGAGGCTGACCGCGTCTCGCTGCTGCCCGACGTGGTCGCCCGGTGAGCGTGGCTCCGGCGCTCATGGTGCGCGGCGTGCGTCGCACGTACGGGACCGGGCACACCGCGGTCCACGCGCTGCGCGACGTGTCGTTCGAGGTGGCGCCGGGGGAGATGGTCGCTCTGGTCGGCCGGTCCGGCTCGGGCAAGACCACCCTCCTCAACATCGTGGGTGGGCTCGACCGCCCGGACGCGGGCGAGGTGGTGGTGCAGGGCGTGGACGTGACCGCGCTCGACGACGACGGCCTCGACGCGCTGCGTCAGCACTCCGTCGCGTTCGTGTTCCAGACGTTCGGGCTGCTGGCGGACCTCACGGCCGCGGAGAACGTGGGCCTGCCGCTGCGGCTGAGGCGGCTCACGGTCGAGGACCGTGAGCGCCGGGTGCGGCTGCTGCTCGACCTCGTGGGCCTCGGCGGGCACGCCGAGCAGCGCCCCGACGAGATGTCCGGCGGTCAGATGCAGCGGGTGGCGATCGCCCGTGCACTGGCGGCGTCGCCGCGGCTGCTCGTGGCCGACGAGCCCACGGGCCAGCTGGACACCGACACCGGCCTGGCCGTGATGGCCCTCATCCGTGGTGTCGTCGAGGCCGAGGGCATGGCCGCCGTCGTCGCCACGCACGACCCCGTGATGATCGCGCTCGCCGACCGGGTGGTGCGGATCGTCGACGGTCACCTCACCGATGCCTGAGCGCCGGGGCTTCCCGGCGGGTCCCGTGGTCCGCCGGGCGGCGGCGCAGTGGCAGCTGCTGGCGGCCGTGCTGGTGGTCATGGTGCTCAGCGGGGCGTTCGTGGGGACCGGGGTGCTGCTGGTCGGCCCAGGTCGCCAGGCCGCCCTGGCCGCCGCGGCGGCGTCCGCCGACGGTACGGGCAGGACGAGCGACGCGACCGGCCTGGGCGCCGCGAGCCGCGCGGACCTGGTCACCGTGACCGCGCGGACCGACGGCGCGTCGGACGACGACCCGCCCGGTGCGACGGCCGTCGTCGACGACCTGCTGCCCGCCCTGCGTGGGGCGCTCGCCCCGCTCGACGCCACGGAGTCGGTCTGGCTCTCGACACCGCCCGCGCGCCTGCCCGGCGCCCCTGCCCGGCTCGCGTACCTGCTGGACGCGGACACCGTCGAGGAGCACGCATCGATCGAGGCCGGGCGATGGCCGGCCGCCTCCGGCGGGTCGGAGGGCGGACCGACCGAGGTCGTCCTGCCGACCACCACCGCGAAGCTCCTCGGGCTGGGCGTCGGAGACCTGCTCAGCCTCGGGTCGACCCCGCTCGTGGTCGTCGGCCTCGTCGAGCGCGACGCGTCCGGTGCGTGGGACCGGGACCGTCTGCGCGGGGCCGGTGCGGACCTCGACTCCGGGTGGCTGCCCCTGTACGGCCCGCTCATCGTCGCCCCGGGGACCCTGCTGGCCGCCGACGCGCCGGTCGGACGGGTGAGCATCCAGGCGGACGCCGACCTCACCGCGCACGTCGACGCCCTGGGCGACGCGGCCGACCGGGTCGCCCGGCTCGGGGCCACCCTGGACCGGGAGGCCGGTGACCGGCTGGCCTCCGTGACGGCGGCCTCGCGCCTGCCGGGCTTCGTCGCGGACGCGCGTCGCCAGCTCGACGTCACCGCCGCRCTGGTCCTCACGACGGTGCTGCTGGTGGCGACGCTGGCCGGAGCCGCGATCGCCCTGCTCACCCGCCTGCTGGCGACGCGGCGCAGCACCGACACCGCGCTCCTGTCCGATCGCGGTGCCAGCCGCTCGCAGCTCGCGGGCGCGGCGGCCGGCGAGGGCCTCGCGCTCGCGCTGGCGGGTGTGGTGCTCGCCGTGCCCCTCGCCGCGGCCGGCTACCTGCTGGTCACGCGCACGGGGCCGCTCGCGGACGTGTGGGCCGCCAGCGGTGCCGGCCCCGCCGGGCCGACCGCGGACGGCTGGCTGCTGGTCGTCGCCTGCGTGGCGGCGGGCACCCTGGCGC
>NZ_JBFUHU010000416.1:0-2659 GCF_056402235.1 Cellulomonas sp. P4_B5_2 | reverse complement strand
GCCAGGGGTCCGTGGGGGACGAACGACCCGGCGGCCGCCGGCGATCAGGGGGCGGTGCTCAGCCCTGGCCCTGCTGCTCCTGCTGCTGCTGGAACCACTCCCACAGCTCGTCGGGGCTCATCCCCTCGGGGAAACCGTTCTGGCCCTGCTGGTCGTCCGGCGCCTGCTGCTCGTCCGGTGCCTGCTGCTGGTCCGGCGCCTGCTGCTGCGGCTCCGACTGGGCCGTCTCCGGGCGGACCGCCAGGGTCACGTCGACCTCGATCGTCTTGCCGTCGCGGACGACCGTCAGGGTGACGTCGGTGCCGGACGGGAGCGCCCGCACGTAGGCGGTGAGGGACTCGGCGCCGCCGACGGCGTCACCGTCGATCGCGACGATCGCGTCCTTCGCCCGGAGCTCGGCCTTCGCCGCCGGGGAGCCGTCCGTGACCTGCTCCACGACCGCGCCGCGACGCGTCACGCCGTCGGCGGTGGCCGTGCCGTCGGACAGGGAGACGCCGAGGAACGCGTGCTCCGCCGTGCCGTCGTCGATGAGCTGCGAGGAGATGTTCTTCACCAGGTCCACCGGGATGGCGAAGCCGAGGCCGATCGACCCGGACTCGCTCGACAGCGTCGCGATCGAGGAGTTGATGCCGATGACGCGGCCCTGCGCGTCGAACAGCGGACCACCCGAGTTGCCGGGGTTGACGGCCGCGTCGATCTGGATCGCGTTGGTGACCGTGGCCTCGCTGGTGCTGTCGCCGGACGTGGAGACCGGACGGTCGACCGCCGAGACGATGCCCGTGGTGACCGTGTTGGCCAGGCCGAGCGGGTTGCCGACCGCCATGACCGGCTGGCCGACGACCACCTTCGACGAGTCGCCGAGGGCCGCGGCCTTGAGGTCGTCCGGGGCGTCCTTGAGCTTGATGACCGCCAGGTCCGTGGTCGCGTCGGTGCCGACGATCGTGGCGTCGAACAGGCGCCCGTCGGTCAGCGTGACCTGGACCTCGCCGTCCGCGCCGGCGACCACGTGGTTGTTGGTGACGATGTGGCCGGCGTCGTCGATGATCACGCCCGAGCCCTCCGCGCCGCCGCCGTTGCCGGTGCTGACCTGGATGGCGACGACCGACTGCTGGACCGCCTGGGCGACCGCCTGCCAGTCCGGGTCCTCCGACGTCGACCCGGCCACGGGGACCGTGTCGTTGGTCGACTGCCCGATGGTCGCGAGCGAGGCCGGGCGGTTGCCGGCCACCTCGTCGTCGGACAGCCCCTGCGTGATCCCGACGGTCGCGATCGCCGCGACGATCGCGGCGGCGGCAGCCGCCGACGTGACGGGGAGCCACAGGCTGCGCTTGCGCTGCGGGGGGACCGGAGCCTGCGGCGCCGGCCCCCCGGCGTAGGCCGCCGCGGGCTGGTAGGCAGCCTGCGGAGCGGTGGCGGGGTCCTGCGCGGCGGCGCGCTGCGCGGCCTCCCACTGGGCGCGTCGGACGGCCTCGAACTGGTCCATCTGCGACGCCTGCTGCTGGGCCGCCTGCCGCTGGGCCGCCTCGTACGCCGCGCGCTGGTCGGCCGGTGCGGCCGGGTGCGGCGGGAGGAACGGGTTGGTGGGGTGCGCCGGGCGGGGGTGCACGGGCAGCGGCTGGGTGGCGTGGACCGGCAACGGCTGCGTCGGGTTCACGGGCGGCAGCGGCTGCGTCGGCTGCGCCTGGGGGTGCTGGTCGGCTGCGGGCGTCTGGTCTGCCGCGCCGTTCTCCGGGGTGGTGGTCATCGGGGGTGCCCTCCTTCGTCGACGACCATCAGACCCGGTCGCGCTGGAGGGACCCTTCGTGGAACCTGGGAATCCGCTGCGAGTTTCGCATGGACCCTCAGCCGGCGAGGGCTGCGTCGACGGCCTGCGCGACCTCGTCCGCGAGCCGCTCGCCGAGCGCGCGGCGGCCCGTGCGGTCGACCCGGACCTCCACCACGCTCAGGCCCGGACCCGGCGACGCCAGCGCCGGGAGCAGGCCGTCGACGTCGCTGACACGCGTGTGCCGGACGCCGTAGCCCGCGCAGAGCGCCGCGAGGTCCGCGCCGTGCGGGGTGCCGAACACGCGCTCGAACACGTCCGCGCGCGCGGGCTCCCCCGGTTCGAGCGTCGAGAAGATCGAGYCCCCGTCGTCGTTGGCCACCACGAGCTGCAGGTGCACGGGTGCCTCGAGCGGGCCTCGCAGCAGTCCGCCGACGTCGTGCAGGAACGTGAGGTCGCCGAGGAGTGCGCGGACCCGGCGGGTGGGCAGCCCGAGCGCCGCTCCGACCGCGGTGGAGACCGTGCCGTCGATGCCCGCGAGGCCACGGTTGGCCAGGACCACGGGCGGCGTGTCCCAGCGCGCCACGAGGTCCAGGTCGCGCACGGGGTTCGACGATCCGACGACGAGGGCGTCGTCAGCCCCGCTGACCTGCGCGACGACGCGTGCGAGCGCCGGACCGGTCACGCGGGTGCCGCTGCGCGACCGGCGCCCCGCATCGAGCCCGTCCAGCACCGCGTCGATGGCCGACCCCGCCGCCGTGTCGGCCGCGCGCCACGAGTCGAGCCAGCCGGCCGGTGCGGGCATCCGCCCCTGCCGCATGCGGGCGGGCGGCTCGAGGAGCACGTCGGCGGCGTTGCGCGGCGCGTCGGGCCAGTCGGCGCCGCGCGGGGCGACGA
>NZ_JBFUHU010000415.1:0-2667 GCF_056402235.1 Cellulomonas sp. P4_B5_2 | reverse complement strand
GCACGTACCAGTGGAAGGAGACCATCGGGCCGGTCGAGGAGCGCGCCACCAACTGGAACTTCTGGGGCTACAACCAGTCCTACGGCATCGGCTACCTCGAGTACATGGAGCTGGCCGAGGACCTCGGGGCCGTCCCGCTGCCCGTGCTGTCGGTCGGCGCCAACGGCTGCGGGAGCACCATCCCCGAGATGACCGACCCGACGCAGATCGCCCGGTGGGTGCAGGACACGCTCGACCTCATCGAGTTCGCGACCGGTGACGTGTCCACCACCTGGGGCGCGAAGCGTGCCGCCCTCGGTCACCCCGAGCCGTTCGAGCTGCCGTACATCGGGCTCGGCAACGAGGAGAACACCACCACGTTCGAGGCCAACTTCCCGGCGTTCCGGGATGCGATCGCGGCCGCCTACCCGGACGTCAAGATCATCTCCAACTCCGGTCCGGACGACACCGGCGCCCGCTTCGACACCCTCTGGGACTTCGCCCGTGAGCAGGACGTGGACCTGGTCGACGAGCACTACTACAACGACCCGAGCTGGTTCCTGGCCAACGCGGAGCGCTACGACTCCTACGACCGCGAGGGCCCGCACGTGTTCCTCGGCGAGTACGCCTCCCGCGGGAACACCTGGTGGAACGGCCTGTCCGAGGCCGCGTACATGACGGGGCTGGAGCGCAACGGCGACCTGGTGGAGCTGGCGTCCTACGCGCCGCTGCTGGCCAACGAGTCGTACGTGCAGTGGTCTCCGGACGCCATCTGGTTCGACAACGACGAGTCCTGGTCCAGCGCCAACTACTGGGTCCAGCACCTGTTCTCGAACAACGTCGGCGACCAGGTGGTGCCGAGCACGCTGACCACCCCGTCGGTCGAGCCGCAGCCGCTCGACGGCGGAGTGTTCCTGTCCACCTGGAACACGTCGGCGGCCTACGACAACGTGCGCGTGACCGAGAACGACGGCGGCGCCGTGCTGTTCGAGGACACGTTCACGGACGCGTCCGCGTGGTCGCCGCAGACGGGCGACTGGTCGGTGGTGGGCGGCGAGTACGTGCAGTCGAGCACGACGACCACCGACGCCCGGAGCATCCCGACGGGCGCCTACGAGCAGGACTGGAGCAGCTACACGCTCGAGCTCGACGCCCGCAAGACCGCGGGTGCCGAGGGCTTCCTCGTCGGGTTCGCCGCGGGCGGTCCCAGCGACTACTTCTGGTGGAACCTGGGCGGCTGGAACAACTCGCGCCAGGCTCTGCAGAAGGCCGACGGGGGCGGTGCCGGTGAGGTGAAGGCGGTCGAGGGCCACAGCATCGCGACCGACCAGACGTMCCGGATCAAGATCGTGGTCCAGGACCGGCACATCGAGCTGTACCTCGACGGGGTGCTGCAGATGTCCTACGACGACCCCGCCCCCGCGGCGGACGTCTTCCAGGTGGTCACGCGCGACGAGGACAGCGGTGACATCGTCGCCAAGGTCGTCAACGTCTCGGCCGTCACGCAGCGCACGCAGGTCGAGGTCTCCGACGTGGAGATCGCCCCGACGGGCTCGGTCACGGAGATCGTCGCGCCGCCGGGCGCGACCAACACCAAGACGGCACCCCGCACGGTCGAGCCGGTCACGCGGGAGATCGGCGGGCTGTCGTCCTCGTTCACGTATGACCTGCCGCCCTACTCGGTCACGTTCCTGACCCTGCACACGGTGCCGGCGGACACGACGGCCCCGACGGTCGACTCGCTCCTCGTCTCCCCCGACCCCGTGGGCGACTGGCGCGCGGCACCGGCGACCGTGGTGGCCACCGCCTCGGACGACCGGGCCGGCGTCTCGCTCGAGATGTCGGTCGACGGCGGTGCGTGGACGCCGACCGCCTCCGTACAGGTCACCGGGCACGGCGAGCACACCGTCGCCGTCCGCGCGACGGACGCGGCCGGCAACGTCTCGGCGGTCCGGTCGGTGACGTTCGCCCTCGATGCGATCGGCCCGACGTCGTCGGCGAGCGTGGACGCCCAGCGACGGGTCACGCTCACGGGTGCCGACGAGGGCTCCGGGGTGGACCACCTCGAGTACCGGATCGGCAGCGGCGCCTGGACGACCTACGCCGGTCCCGTCCAGGTCGGCGCCGAGGCCACGGCAGTCGAGCACCGGGCCGTCGACCGCGTCGGGAACCTCGGCGTGACGACGAGCACGCAGGTTCCTGCCGCCACCGCCGTCCGGTCGACCACCTCGGTCTCGATCGAGCCCCGCCCGGTCCGCCGCGCGTCGCAGGCCACCGTGACCGCCACGGTCCGGGCCGCCCAGGGTGCAGCCCCGACGGGTGACGTGACCACCACGGTGCGCGGCGTGCGGCTGCACGGCGACGGACCGGTGGTCGCACAGGTCACCGGGGCCCTGACGCCCGGAACGCAGAGGACCGCAACGGCCACGCTGCGGCTGCCGCGGCTACCCGTCGGGCTCTACGTCGTCGACACCCGGTACGCGGGATCGACCACCGTCCAGGCCTCGGCGGACCGGAGGCTGCTGATCGTCCTTCCGTGACGGGCCAACCAGCGGGGTGCGCGCGCGGGCGACCGTGCACGCACCCCGCTCCGTTGCGCATGCTGATCGTGATCATCCCGAGATGTGGATGTTACCTATCGGTAAGACCCTCGACATGCCGGACACATCGGTGTGCTACCCATAGCCC
>NZ_JBFUHU010000414.1:0-2685 GCF_056402235.1 Cellulomonas sp. P4_B5_2 | reverse complement strand
GTCCCGGCGCGGACCCGGGGACCGCGGTGCGCGAGGCCGCCCGTGCGCAGCTGGCGGAGCTGGCGGCCGACGGCACGCTGGACGTCCGGGTGGCGAAGACCTACCCGCTCTCCGAGGTCGCGCAGGCCCACCGGGACGGCATGGCGGGCCACTCGGCCGGCAAGCTCGTGCTGGTGCCCTAGACGCGGCTCAGAGCGGGTTCAGAACGGCAGCGGCGGTGGCGTGTCGGTGATCTCGCGGCGGTGGTGGTCGTCGAGCTCGCGCAGACCGGCGCTGGTGGCCTCGAGCACGTCGAGCGGGACACGGACCCGGATCCGGATCGCCTGGACCCCGTTGTCCCGTGCGGGCAGGGGGTTCTGGTGGAGCGCTCCCACCACCGGGAGCAGCTCGGTCTGGGCGTCCGACGACTGTGTCACGCCGGGGACGGTACCCGGACATCAGACCGGACGCCACCCCTGATTTCGGACACCCGGCTCACCTGGCCGCAGACGCGGCGTCGTCAGGCGACATCGATCTCCGCGGCGAGCGCACGGAGCTCGTCCAGCACCCGCCGGACCACCAGGCGCTCGGCGCGGTCGCGGCGCAGCAGCGCGTCGATCCGCCGCCCCGCACGGACGCCCGCGAGCGGGACGAGGCGCACCTGCGCCCCGCCGCCGAACGTGTAGCGGGGCAGCAGGGACACGCCGTGCCCGGCCGCGACCAGGGCCTCGACCACGTGGAAGTCGTTGACGCGGTGCGCGATGCGCGGTGCCGCCCCGGACTGCGCACCGACGGCGCCGAGCACGCCCGCGACCGGGAAGCCCTCGCGCACGGCGATCCAGGACAGGTCCCGCAGGTCCTCCGGGCGGACCTCGGCTCGGTCGGCCAGCGGGTGGTCGGGCGGGACGGCGAGATCGAGCGGCTCGCGCAGCAGCGGCACCACCAGGACGCCCTGGGCGGCCCAGCCCGCGCCGTCGTCGGGCCGGTGCGCCACCACCACGTCCATCCGGTCGGTGAGCGCCACGAAGTCGTCCTGCGCCACGTCCTCGTCGGTGCACTCGAGCGTGATCCCGTCGATGGACGCGACCCGCGTCAGCAGTGCCGGCAGCAGCAGCTGCGCGCCGCTCTGGAACGCCGACACCCGCACCACGCCCTGCGGTCGTGCCACGAACTCGTCGCACGCGGCCCGCGCCCGTTCCAGGGCCACCGCGACGTCGACCGCGGCCGCGGCGAGCGCCTCCCCCGCGGGCGTGAGCCGCACCCCGCGACCCACACGTTCGGTGAGCGGCACGCCGACCTCGCGCTGCAGGAGCGCCACCTGCTGCGAGACCGCCGACGGGGTCACGTGCAGGACGGCCGCGGCGGCCGTGACCCCGCCCTGGGTGCCCACCGCACGGAGCGTCTCGAGTCCCCGCGGATCCATGTAGCGACGCTACATCGTTTCGTCAGTTCTTTTCGCTGGTGCTGCACGGTACGCAGACCGCATGCTCGGTCCATGCCCGCCCGCGACCGCCTCCTCGCCGCCCTCGTCGCGGTGTGCTGGGGCCTGAACTTCCCCGCGATCCACCTGTCGCTGGAGCAGTTCCCCCCGTTCTTCCTGGTCGCGCTCCGGTTCGCCCTCATCGCCGTCCCGACCCTCCTGCTGGTCCCCCGGCCGACCGCCCCCTGGCGGTGGATCGGCCTGTACGGCCTCGGGTTCGGCGTCCTGCAGTTCGTCTTCCTGTACCTGGCGATGTCGAGCGGCATGCCGACCGGCCTGGCGTCGCTGGTGCTGCAGTCGTCGGCCCCGTTCACCGTGGTGCTCGCGGGGGTGTTCCTGCGCGAGCGGATCACCGCGCGGCAGGGCGTCGGCATCCTGCTCGCGGTGGCCGGCCTGGGCGGGATCGCCGCGCACCGGGCCGGGCTCGACGGCGGCGCCACGCTGGTYCCCGTGCTGCTCACGCTGTGCGGCGGCCTGGGCTGGGCGGTCGGCAACCTGGGCAACCGCCGTGCCGTGCAGGCGCAGCCGGGCGAGCCGTTCCGGCTCATGCTCTGGATGTCCGTGGTGCCGCCGCTGCCGCTGCTCGCGCTCTCGCTCGTCGTCGAGGGTCCTGCGCGGATCGCGGGATCGTTCCAGGGGCTCGGCACCACCCAGGGGCTGCTCGCACTGGGTGGTCTGGTCTTCACGGTCGTGGTGGCGACCCTGGTCGGCTCCGGGCTGTGGACCACGCTCATGGGCCGGCACCCGTCCAGCACGGTGGCGCCGTTCTCGATGCTCGTGCCCGTCGTGGGCATCGGGGCGTCCTGGCTGCTCCTGCGGGAGCGCACGTCGGTCACCGAGCTGGCGTGGGGTGCCCTCGTGATCGCCGGCGTGCTGCTGGGCAGCACAGGCCGGCGTCAGACCACCAGTGCCGTGGCGATCGCGGCGACGCCCTCGCCGCGGCCGGTGAGCCCCAGCCCGTCGGTCGTGGTGGCCGAGACGCTCACGGGTGCCCCCGCGGCCGCCGACAGCGCAGCCTCCGCCTCCGCCCGCCGCTGACCGATCTTCGGCCGGTTCCCGATCACCTGGACCGTGACGTTGCCGATGGTGAACCCCGCCGCGCGTACGCGGCGCGCCGCCTCGCCCAGCAGAGCACCCCCGGCCGCGCCGGCCCATTCGGGCTCCGACGTGCCGAAGTTCGACCCGAGGTCATTCGGGCTCCGACGTGCCGAAGTTCGACCCGAGGT
>NZ_JBFUHU010000413.1:0-2702 GCF_056402235.1 Cellulomonas sp. P4_B5_2 | reverse complement strand
ACCAAGACCCACCACCCTCGAACACCCCACCCCGAACGGGACAGAACATCCTCCGATAGCGAGCCATATGGCATCGACTATTTGGCACACTGTTGAGTTCTCAAGGAACAGACGCGCATCCTTCCAGGCCTTTCAACCTGTCCGGAGGCAACTGCTCTAACTTAGCGGAGCGGCCCTGCCTCGTCAAATCCCCTGGTCAGAGGAGATTCGGCTTGGCGAGAGCCTGGGCTCCGCGTCCGGACGCTCCTGATGACCGACGATCTGGCCGCCGGTCGAAGAGTCCGAGGATGTCGCTCCGGGGGACCAGCCACTGCGGTTCGATCCGCGGTGTCCGTTCCTCCCTGCCGGGCGACGTCGAGAAGATTACGCAGGCATCCCGCCGGAGAGCAAATCCGCGAGCGGTGACGCGGGTCACTCGGCCTCGAAGCCTCCGACCTGCGCAAACGCGCTCAGTACAACGCGCTGGCCATCGCACGTCGGGCGGCGATCACCCGGGGGTCCTCGCCGCCGATGACCTCGAACAGGTCGACCAGACGGACGCGTACCCGCTCGCGCTCCGGGCCGGCGGTGGTCCGCAGGACGTCGACCAGGCGTGCGAACGCGTCCTCCACCTTCCCGCCCAGGATGTCGAGGTCCGCGACCGCCAGCTGGGCGTCGACGTCCGACGGGTCGTCCGCCGCCGCGGCGCGCGCTGCCTGGAGGTCGGCGTCCCGGGTCCGGTCCAGTAGTCCCACCTGGGCCAGTCCTGCACGCGCGAGCGAGTCGCGCGGGTTCTCCTTCAGCGCCTGCTCGTAGGCGGCGGTGGCTGCGGCGAGGTCGTCGCGCTCGATCGCGTCGTACGCCGCCTGGTGCAGGGGCGGGAGCTCGGGCTCGGCCTCCGGCTCGTCCTGGGCGGCGGCGCCCGTGCTCGGCGCCGCACGGCCGGTGATCCCGTTGGCCTCGGCGGCGGCGAGCACCTGGTCGAGGACGGCACGGACCTGGTCCCGGGGGTACGCGCCCTGGAACAGGGGAAGCGGCTGACCCGCGAGCACGGCGACGACGGTGGGCACGCTCTGCGCCTGGAACGCCTGGGCGACCTGCGGGTTGGCCTCGGCGTCGATGCGCGCCAGCTGCCAGCGGCCACCGTCCTCGTCGGCCAGGGAGGCGAGGTCGGCGGCGACCGTGGCGCTCGCCTCGCTCCGTGGCGACCAGAGCACCACGACCACCGGGTACTGCGTGGAGCTCTGCACGAGGTCGGGGAACGACTCCTGGTCGACGTCCACCACGTAGGTACCGGGCGACGGCAGCCCACCCGGGCTCCCGGGCGGGGGGGTCGCGGGTCGGTTGAGCGTGGAGAGGTCCACCGCCCCGCGCACGTCGAGGCGGGGGCGGGGTCCGGTCGGCTGGGACATGCGTCGGTCTTCCTTCGGCTGCGCGCTGGAGTCGCTGGGGAGTGCGGGGTGCCTGTCGGTCTACTGGGCCGTCGCGGACGTCACGGCGTGCTCGGCGGCGAGCAGCTGCACGAGTGCGGGGCTGCCGGCCGGCGGTACGTACATGACGAGCACGTCGGTGAACGTCCGGACGAAGTTGCTGCCGGCGCTCGTCTTGCCGGTGAGCGCCGCGTAGAACGGGTCGGAGATCGGGATCGTGCCACCCGCGACGGTGAGCGTCACGGTGGACACGGTGGTGAGCTGGCCGACGACGATCGCTCCCCCGTCCACGGTCTGGAGGCTGACCACCGGCGTCGTCGGGTCCGGCGTGTACGTCTCGACCGCGGACCCCGCCGCCTGCACACCGGCTGCCGTCGCCGCGCGCGCCGCCTCGACGCTCGACCTGAAGGTGTCGGGCAGGAAGCTCGCGGCGAACGCCGAGGCGTCCCCGTTGGCCAGGACGTCCGCGTACTGCTGGAAGGCCTCGACCGGGGTCATCACGAGACCGGTGGCGTCCGGGGCGAGCACCGGGCTGCCCGTCTCCGGGGCGGCGGTGGCCGGCATCTGGATGCCGGCACCCATGCGGCCCCATCCCCACAGCTTGTACGGCTCGCGGGGGGTCGCCTGCTGCATCACGAGGATGCGTGGCGCCTGGAGGTCGTCGGGCTGCTTGGTGACGACCAGCTGCGTCCGCGGCCAGGTGTCGGTCTGCGGCACGATCAGCGCCTGCTCGTCCGTGGGCAACGGCGTCGGCGGCTTGGCGCCGGCGGTCGCGGTCGCGCGGACGTACTCCGCGGTACGCACGGCCAGAGCCGGCCCGGCGACGCGTGCCGGCAGCTGCGTAGCGTCGAGGGCCGCGTCGGACGCCGTGAGCACGGCGCCGAGGTCGGCCAGCACGTCCTGGGACTGGACCACGGTGGTGACCGCGGGCGCGACGGCGGGGACGGGTTCGGGCTGGGCCTGCGGCAGCGGGGTGCTGCAGGCGGCGAGCCCGAGCACCAGCAGGCCGCCGAGGGCCGCGACGAGGCGGCGGGACCGCGTTCGGCGTGTCATCGGTCCTCCTTGTTCGTGTCGCTGGGCCGCGCACCCTCGTCCGTAGGGGGCAGCCCCCACGCCCGGCGCCAGGCGTCGGCCCGTGATCCCGCGGTGGCGGACTCGTCGGGGTCAGGCTCGTGAGGCGTCGTGGTCCGCACCCAGGTGGGGCGGCCGGTGTGCACGGGCTCGGCGTCTGGCCCCGCCGGTGAGCCCGGACGCAGCCGGGCGCCGCCGGTGAGCCCGGACGCAGCCGGGCGC
>NZ_JBFUHU010000412.1:0-4740 GCF_056402235.1 Cellulomonas sp. P4_B5_2 | reverse complement strand
GCGCGGGGCCGTCCCCGCCGCGGGGGTCACGATCGGTGTAGAGCACGAGGATGCCCCGACGGGCGCCGTCCCGACCCAGGTGGGCGACGAGCGTGCGGGCGAGCAGCGGGCCGTCCGAGACGTCGGCGAGGTGCGGCAGGTCCACGCGGACGACGAGGCCCACCGCCCCCCGCGGCGGACGCAGGCTCACGGCGACAGCACTGTCCGCGGGGCGGAACCCGAGCCGGTGCGGGACGAGAGCGAGGATCTCCTGGGGTTCGCTCACCCGGAGCGTGGTGGTCTGCATGCCGTCAGCCCACCCGACGCGCCGGGTCCACGGGCCCGCCTCACCGGATCTGTGCACCGGGCCACAGCTCCAGGGGCATGTGGGCGTCTCGATGCAGGGCGTGGGCCGCTAACCTGTCGCGATGCCCCGTCCTGCGCCTCTGCCTGCGCGCGCCCGGTCCGGCGTCACGGCCGTCGCGGTCGCGCTCGCGGTCGCCGCCTCGACCGTGGCGTGCACGACCAGCGGCCCCGGACGCGAGACCCCGACCGGGAGCGCCCTCGCCCTGGCCACTCCCACGCCCGGCCCCACCGAGACGCTGCTCCCCGACGACGACGGTTCCCACTCGGCGGTCGGCGAGGTGGTCGACGGCTTCCCCGTGGACCTCGTCCCCGTCCCCGACGGCGCGGAGGTCCTGCTCTCGTCCGCCGCACCGGTCGACGGCACCGACCTCACCGAGATCAGCCTGAACCTGCGCTCGGACCAGGACGCAGCGGGGCTGCTCGCGGCGGTGCGCGCGCCCCTGGTGGCCGCCGGGTTCACGGAGGGCACACCACCGGCCGCCGAGGCCGGGCTGGCCGCGCAGTCCACCTTCGCCAGGAGCGCCGGCTCCGAGCTCTTGGTCGTCGGCATCCTCGACCGCGACGACCAGCGCACCCTCACGCTGGGCGGGCGGGTCCGCGCGGCCGCGCCGTAGGCTGCCCCGCGTGAGCACAGCGACCCCGTCCCTCGTCGACGTCGAGGACGTCCGACCGCGTATCGACGCCGTCCTGACCAGCCACGTCGCGCAGCTGCGCACCGTCCTCGCGGCGGCGAGCGGTGACGCGGACGTGCTCGCCGACGCGGTGGCGCAGATCCTCACCGGCGGCAAGCGCCTGCGGGCCGCGTTCTGCTACTGGTCCTGGCGCGCCCACGGCGGGGTCCCCGGCACACCGGAGGCCGACGCCGTGCTCCGCGTGGGCGCCGCGCTCGAGCTGTTCCAGGCGGCCGCGCTGTTCCACGACGACGTGATGGACGACTCGGACACCCGTCGCGGGTTCCCCGCCGCGCACCGGGCGTTCGCCCTCCTGCACGCCCGGCACGGGCTGACCGGCGACGCGGAGCGGTTCGGCATGTCAGCCGCGATCCTGCTGGGCGACCTCACGCTCATCGCGAGCGAGCAGGAGTTCGCCGGCGCCCTGGCGATGCAGCCGCGACCGCGCGCCGAGCGCGCACGGGCCGTGTTCGACCTGATGCGCACCGAGGTCACGGTGGGCCAGTACCTCGACGTGCTGGCTCAGGCCATCCCGTGGGGCGACGACCCCGTCGGCGACGAGGCACGGGCGCGGGAGGTCATCCGGGCGAAGGCGGCGCGCTACAGCGTCGAGCACCCGATCGTGCTCGGTGCCGCGCTCGCGGACGCCGGCGAGGACGCGCTGGACGCCTGCCGCTCGCTCGGCCTGCCTCTCGGCGAGGCGTTCCAGCTGCGCGACGACCTGCTCGGCGTGTTCGGCGACCCGCAGACCACGGGCAAGCCTGCGGGCGACGACCTCCGCGAGGGCAAGCGGACGGTCCTGGCTGCCCGTGCGGTCGCCCGCGCCCGGGCGCGTTCCGACGACGCCACGGYGCGGCTGCTGCGCGAGCGGCTCGGCGACCGCTCGCTCACCGAGGCCGACGTGACGGTCCTCGCCGACGCCATCCGGAGCACCGGGGCGCCCGACGACGTCGAGACCCTCATCGAGGACCTCGCCGGCCGCGCGTTCACTCTCATGGACCAGCGGCCGTGGGCCGAGCCGGCTCGCTCCCAGCTGGTCGGTCTGGCGCACGCGGCGGTCGACCGGCGCGCCTGAGTCCTCAGAGCTCCGCGGCTGCCCGCCGGCGGATCTCCGTCTTGCGCCCGGCGCGCAGTGCGTCGATGGGCGTGCCCGGCAGCGACTCGTCCGGCGTGAAGAGCCACTCGATGGCTGCCTCGTCCGTGAACCCGGCGTCGGACAGCACCGTGAGCGTGCCCTGGAGCGAGGCGAGCACCGCCCACGGCTGGTCCGGGTCGCGGTTGGTCGGCTGCGACGGGTTGGCGAGGTGCCCCGGCACGAGGAACGCGCCCGGCACGGAGAACACCCGCGGGTCGCCGCGGCGGACACCGATGATCCGGCGCTCCTGCACGATCCGGCGCACCCTCGAGGCGTCGAGGCCGAGCCGGTCGGCAACATCAGGGACGGTGAGCCACTCGTCGACCAGCCGGTCGAGGGTCTCTGCAGAATCGTTCACCCGACAAGAGTACGCATCTACGAATTACACCCGCGCAATTCCCCCGTGCGCTTTCCCCGCGTGCCGTATTCGGATACGTTCGCATTCTGTCACTCCAGTCACACAGGCACCATCCGTTCACTTCCGCACCATGAGGTAGGCCCCACGCCTACAAGGTCCGCTCCGGGGACACCGTCAGCCACATCGCCACCCGCACCGGCACCACCGTCGCGGCCATCGCGCGCGCCAACGCCCTGGCGGACGTGTCGCGCATCCGGATCGGGCAGGTGCTGACGATCCCGACGTCGTCCTCCGCAGCCGCGTCCGCACCGGCCGCCGTGGCGACACCGGCCGCGGGGTCGTACACGGTCGCCTCGGGCGACACGGTCAGCCACATCGCCGCGAAGCTCGGGACCTCGGTGCAGGCGATCGTGGCAGCGAACGGGCTCGACGCACGCGCCTTCATCCGCGTCGGCCAGACACTGGCGGTCCCGGGGTCCACCGCAGGCGCCGCAGCCGCACCCGCCCCGGCCGCTGCCGCTCAGGCGGCGAGCACCGTCTCCCACACCGTGCGGTCCGGCGAGACGGTCACCGCCATCGCCGCCAAGCACGGCGCCACCGTCGCCGCGATCGTCGCTGCCAACGGCCTCGACTCCCGCGCGCTGATCCGCATCGGGCAGACCCTCACCGTGCCGGTCCCGGCCGCCGCACCTGCATCCGCAGCCGTCGGCAACACGTTCGCCGGACGCACCTACTCCGACTCCGTCGTCGCCGCCGCCAACGCGAACCTCGCCACCCTGCGCAGCACCGGGACGCCGTCGAAGGCCGAGATGCAGGCCAAGGTCGCCGCGACGGCCCGCGCGATGGGCGTGGACCCGGCGCTCGCCCAGGCTGTCGCGTTCCAGGAGTCCGGGTTCAAGCACGCGGTGGTCTCCCCCGCCAACGCCATCGGCACCATGCAGGTGATCCCCACGTCGGGCCAGTGGGCGTCGGACCTCGTCGGTCGTCGGCTCAACCTCGTGAACCCGGACGACAACGTCACCGCGGGCGTCGCCATCCTGCGCGCGCTCGTCGGCAACGCCCCCGACCTGCCCACGGCGATCGCCGGCTACTACCAGGGCGCGGCGTCGGTGAAGAAGAACGGGATGTTCGCGGACACGCGGCGCTACGTCGCCAACGTCCAGACGCACATGACGCGCTTCCGCTGAGGTCGCGCCTGCCGCACCGGCGGGGCTCGCGACCGTAGACTCCCTGCCGTGGGAGCCACCATCACCGATCCGTTCGTCGGCCGCCTGGTCGACAGCAGGTACGAGGTCGTGTCCCGCATCGCCCGCGGGGGCATGGCGACCGTCTACCTGGCCGTCGACCGGCGGCTCGACCGCGACGTCGCGCTCAAGGTGATGCACGCCCACCTGGCCGAGGGCACGTCCGGGTCGGACTTCGTCGCACGGTTCCGTCGCGAGGCCCGCACCGCCGCCCGCCTCACGCACCCCGGCCTCGTCGGGGTGTACGACCAGGGTGTCGACGGCGAGACCAGCTACCTGACGATGGAGTACATCGACGGCAGCAACCTGCGTCGGCACATCGGCGAGCGTGGCGCCCTGACCGTCGCCGACGCGCTGCGCATCGGTGAGAGCGTCCTCGACGCGCTGGCCGCGGCCCACCGCGTCGGCCTGGTGCACCGCGACATCAAGCCCGAGAACGTGCTGCTCGCCTCCGACGGGCGCGTGAAGCTCGCGGACTTCGGCCTGGCGCGCGCGGTCACGGAGGTCACCTCGACCACCACCGGGACGGTGCTCGGCACGGTCGCCTACCTGGCCCCGGAGCTGGTCACCCGCGGGGTCAGCGACGCACGCACCGACGTGTACGCGATCGGGATCCTGCTCTTCGAGATGCTCACCGGACGGCAGCCCTTCACGGGCGAGACGCCGATCCAGGTCGCGTTCCAGCACGTCAACAACGACGTCCCCGCGCCGTCGGAGCTCGTCGACTGGCTACCCATCGAGATCGACGACGCCGTCCGGGCGCTCGCCTCCCGCGACCCCGACGACCGGCCTGTCGACGCCGCAGCCGCCCTCACCCTCCTGCGCCGCACGCGCGCCGCGCTGGACGACGAGACGCTCGCCCGGCACGCGGACGTCAGCCCGTCGATCGTGCTCCCCGCGGCGACGGACCCGGCCGAGACCGACCTGGACCCCGAGACGGACGAGGACGCTGCCGACGAGGGGCAGGACCTCGACCAGGACCTCGAC
>NZ_JBFUHU010000411.1:0-2751 GCF_056402235.1 Cellulomonas sp. P4_B5_2 | reverse complement strand
GATGTGCGGACGGAACCGGGTTGGGGTGGTCAGCGCAGGGCGTCCGTCAGGCGGTCCGTGGCCAGGTTCAGGTCCTCCGACGAGATCGTCAGCGGGGGAGCCAGCCGGATCGTGCTGCCGTGGGTGTCCTTGGCCAGCACGCCGCGGGCCAGGAGGCGCTCGCAGAGCTGACGCCCGGTGCCGCGGCCCTCGGCCACGTCCAGCCCCGCCCAGAGGCCCACGCGGCGCGACGAGGCGAGCAGACCGGCGTCGACGAGCGCGTCCAGGCGGGCGCCCCACTCGAGCCCGAGCGTCGTGGCGCGCGCCTGCAGCTCCCCGGTCTCCAGCAGCCCGACGACCGCGAGGCCGACCGCGCACGCCAGCGGGTTGCCGCCGAACGTGGACCCGTGGGTGCCGGCGGTGAGCACGCCGAGCACGTCCGCACGTCCGACGACGGCCGACACGGGGAGCACCCCGCCACCGAGCGCCTTGCCCAGGGTGACCAGGTCCGGCTTCACGCCCCAGAGCTCGGACGCGAGCGTGGTGCCCGTGCGGCCGAGCCCGGACTGGATCTCGTCGGCGATGAACAGGACGTCGTTCGCCGAGCAGAGCGCGCGGACGCCGGGAAGGTAGTCGTCGGGCGGGACGACGACGCCCTGCTCGCCCTGGATCGGCTCCAGGAGGACGGCGACGGTGGTCTCGTCGATGGCCTCGCGCAGCGCCTCGACGGAGCCGTACGGCACCACCCGGAACCCGGGCGTGTACGGGCCGAAGCCGCGGCGCGCGTCGGGGTCGGTGGAGAACGACACGATCGTCGTCGTGCGGCCGTGGAAGTTGCCGTCGGCCACGATGATCGTCGCTCGGTCGGCGGGCACGCCCTTGACGTCGTAGCCCCACTTGCGGGCGGCCTTGATGGCGGTCTCGACGGCCTCGGCACCCGTGTTCATCGGCAGGACCATCGGCGGGCCGGCGACGAGCGGGCCGATCAGGGCGGCCAGCCGCGCGGCGAACGGCTCGAGCAGCTCGTGGTCGAACGCGCGGGACGTGAGCGTCAGCTTGTCGATCTGCGCGTGCGCCGCGGCCGTGAGCACCGGGTGCCGGTGGCCGAAGTTCAGCGCCGAGTAGCCCGAGAGCAGGTCGAGGTAGCGGTTGCCCTCGTCGTCGGTGACCCAGGAGCCCAGGCCGTCGACCAGGGTGACCGGGAGCGGGTGGTAGTTGGGGGCCAGGACCGACGCCGGGGCCACCTCCACGAGAGTCATCGCCCGGAACCGGAGGCGGGCCGGATCTCGAGCGTGCAGCACTTGGCGCCGCCGCCGCCCTTGAGCAGCTCGCTGGTGTCCACGGGGATGGGGTTGTAGCCACGCTCGGCGATCGCCGCAGCCAGGTCCATGGCACCGGGCGCGACGACCACGTTGTAGCCGTCGGACACCGCGTTCAGGCCCAGGGCGACCGCGTCGCGCTCGGTGGCCTCGACCGCGTCCGGGAACAGCTGCTGCAGGACCGCGCGCGAGCCGGCCGAGAACGCCGGCGGGTAGTAGGCGATCTGCGGGTCGGCCGGGTCGCTCGACAGCACGGCCAGTGCGGTGTCGAGGTGGTAGTAGTGCGGGCTGACCAGGTCGAGCGAGATGACCGGGCGGCCGAACAGCTCCTGCAGCTCGGCGTGCGCGGACCGCTCGGTGCGGAAGCCCGTGCCGGCCAGGACGAGGTCGCCGACGACGAGCAGGTCGCCCTCGCCCTCGTTGGTCTCGGCGGCGGTGTGCGTGACGTAGCCGCGGTCAGCGAACCACTTCTGGTACGCGGGACCCTCGGGCTGGCGCTCGGCGTAGCGGAACTTGGCGGAGTACACGACGCCGTCCAGCACGGTGGCGCCGTTGGCCGCGTAGACCATGTCCGGCAGGCCGGGGATCGGGTCGATCGTCTCGACGGTGTGGCCGAGGTCGAGGTACGTGTCGCGCAGGGTGCGCCACTGACGGACCGCGAGGTCGGCGTCGGTGAACCGGGTCTTGTCCATCCACGGGTTGATCTCGTAGGACACCGTGTAGTGGACGGGCTCGCACATCAGGTAGCGGCGATCGGTACGTCCGGGGGCGGTCGGGGTCATGAAGGCTCCTCGTGGCGTGTCGTTCCCACGAGGGTACGAGTCGGTACGGCCCAGACCGTTCATCTCGGATTGCGCGCTGGGGCACGATCCGTTGCGCAGATCCGGCTACGAGTTGCGATCTGTTGCGCGGACCTCGTTCCGTGCGCGCATCAACGCGTACCGCACCATGACGCCGAGGAACGGTTTGAGCACGGCGCCGGTGAGTCGCCGGGGGAGCGGGCCGGCCAGGTAGACCTCCTCGCTCCAGAGCACCCGGCTCGACGACGGTCCCGCCGGCACGACGACGATGCTCGCGTGGCCCTTGAGCACGCGTCCGACCTTGGTGTACGTGGCGATGCCGGGCTCGTCGACGCTCGGCGGGTCGTACCGGTCGATCGTCATGACGTCCTTCAGGCCGGGGAACCCGCGCCGGGCCAGGGGGCCGGAGACCGCCGTCACCCTCGACCCGTCCACCGTCACCCGGGTCAGCGGTATCCACCGTTCGTGGTTGCGCAGGTCGGTGACGAGGTCCCACGCCGTCGCCGCGTCGACCGGGAAGGAACGGACCACCGCGTCGATCGGGATGCTCGTCACCTGGCCATCGTCCGCGCGGGTAACGTCGCTGTCCATGGAGACGAGGGTTCTGGGACGTACGGGTCGGTCGGTCGGAGTGGTCGGGCTGGGCTGCTGGC
>NZ_JBFUHU010000410.1:0-2767 GCF_056402235.1 Cellulomonas sp. P4_B5_2 | reverse complement strand
GCTCAGGGGACCGGCCACTCCAGCACCGTGCTCGGTCCCGCGAAGGTCGGCGTCACGGGGTCGCCCGTGTCGTTGACCACGTGGTCGATGGTGCCCGCCGCGTTCAGCGAGACCGTCAGCACGTTGTGCAGCTTGACGCCCGGCGTGACGGGGACCTCGAACGCCCGGCTGAGGTGCAGGGTCGGGTTCACGTTGGTGTAGATGTACGCGCCCATGCCCCAGCCCTCGTGCACCTTGACCTTGTCGCCCACCTTGTAGGCGGCCCAGCCGTTGCTGCCGTCGTGCTGCCAGGACGCCTGGTCGGGCGCGTCGTACGGCAGCTCGTTCTGGAACATGATCGTCTTGCCGCGCTCGCCGTTCCAGATGACGTTGTACTTCTGGTAGTGCTCGGAGAACAGGCCCGTCGCGGTGACGTCGTTGCCGTTCACGAGCACTCCGGTCTCGGCGGTGTTGACGTCCCAGCCGACGCCGGTGCCGTGGTCCGCCCGCCACGCCCACGTGTGGTCGATGATCGTCTGGTTGGTGTTGACCACGAGGCTCTGCGTGGCCTTGCCGACGGCCTCGCCACCGATCCGGAAGAACACGTCCTGCACCGCGGTCGGGTTGCTCGCGCTGCTCAGCAGCGGCTTCTTCAGCCTGGCGTCGAGCGCCGAGAGCTTGGTGCCCAGCTGCAGCAGCGCCGGGGAGTTCTTCGTGCCGGCGTCGAACATGATCCCGGCGATGTCGATGCCGGGGACGTCGAGCGTCTGCATGGCCACCACGCCGTTGTCCGGGATGATCGTCGCCAGCCCGAGGCCGAGCACCACCTGGTTGGGCCAGATCACGTTGAGCGTGCGGTTCACGTGGTAGACGCCCGGCGTGAACAGCACGTTCTTGCCCAGCGCGAGGGCGGTGTTGATCTTCGACGCGCTGTCACCGGGCTTGGCGACGAAGAACTTGCTCAGCGGCAGCGACTTGCCGGGCGTGCTGCCCGCGGCCCAGGTGGCTCCGGCGGAGTCCCTCTGCGCCGACGGGACGAACACCTGGTACCGGCCGGCGTCGTCCACGTAGAGGTACGGCTTCTCCTTGGAGACCGGCGTGGTGTCGAGCGTCGTGTACTTGTTCGTCACGAAGTCGGTGGCGGGAGCGCCCTGGACGCCCGCGAACACCTGGTTCCAGACGCTGTTGCTCCAGCCGGCCACCGAGCCGTTGCGGACCAGGAACTGCTGCTGGCTGCCGCTGACCACGAACGGCAGGGTCGAGTCGGCGATGAAACCGCCGGACGCGTACTGCGGACCTGCAGTGCAGTAGTCCATGAGGCTGACGTTGGCGCCCGTGACGTTCACGCGGCGCATCGGGGCAGCCTGCGAGACGGCCCAGAAGTTGGCCGAGCTGCGGCAGCCGTCGGCGTCGCCGGCCGCGTACTGGATGGTGAGGTTGGACAGCGAGCGCCAGAAGTTCACCAGCGCGAGGCAGTTGGGGTCCGCGCCCTCGGGCACGGGGAGGCACTGGTTGTAGACCTCGATGGCGCCGTTGATGACCACGTCACCCGGGTCCTGGCCCAGACCGGCGACCTCGGTGAAGTAGCCCACCTCGAACCGGAGCGGCTGCTCGGGCGTCCCGTACGTGCCGGGCTTGAACAGCAGCGCGTACCGGCCCTGCCCGAAGTGCGCGGGCACCTGCTGGGTCGCGATGGCGTCGACCGTCGCCTGGATCTGCTCGATCGGCTGGCTGGGGTCGAAGACGATCGTGTTCGGGCCGAGGTCGACCGGAGCGGCCGCCTGGGCGGGCGCGGCGATCAGGGGGACCAGGGCGACGGCGAGCGCGGTGGCCAGCACCGTCGCGGTCCGTCGGCGTCGGGGACGCGAGGGGCTCTGCCTACGAAGGAGCATGAGGGACCTTTCTCCGCACAGGGGACGTCGCAAGACGGCTCCCCGCGCGCGAGGAGGCACCGCCGTTGGCGCCGGTGACCGGACATTCGGTGCCGGTCAGGACGAAAGGTACTCAGTTAGTGACTCGTGTCAACCCTGACAGGTCGGTAAGTGTTTGCCCGATCGAGTGATGTTCCCGCTGGTCAGTGCCGGACGTCGCTGGTCTGAGCCAGCCGCGCGATCCACGACGGCGTGGGCCGCCCGCGTCCGCGATCGGTGACCACGCGCAGCCGCGCGGCCGCGACCTCGGACCGCGAGACCCGCACCACCGGGCGGGCCGTGGACGGTCGCACCGGCGTCCTGTCGTCGTCGGCGGGGACGAAGTCCGCGTCGTCGCCGGCACCCCGCTCCTCGGCCGCGTCGAGCACGTCGAGCGACAGACCGGCCAGGAACGCGTCGTCGTCGGGACCGGCCAGCGGGGAGGACGCGAGCAGCGCCAGCGCGTCGAACCCGACCACACGCTTGCTCTCGTCCGTCTCGAAGGCCAGGCCGACGGCCCACTGCACACGTGCCCACCACTGCGACCGGGAGTCGGCGGCCGTGCGCTGCCGCACGGTGAGGATCCCGACGATCAGCGCACCGATYGCACCGAAGGCCGCCACCAGAGGACCCAACGTCGCGACGATCACGTACCAGGGCTCGTCCGACACCGCGCTCACCAGTCCTGCAGCCACCAGCCCGCTCATCCAGCCTCCTGCGTCGATGCCGGTCGCGAGCGTATCGGGCGCTTCGGACAGTGCCCAGGACCGTCCACCGGGTCGATAGTGAACCCGACAGGCTTCGACGCTCGAGGGAGAGACCGATGGCAGGCACGGGAACCCAGGACGACCCCTGGCAGCTCACCACCGCACCCGGCT
>NZ_JBFUHU010000409.1:0-3791 GCF_056402235.1 Cellulomonas sp. P4_B5_2 | reverse complement strand
CCCCCAAGGGCATCTCCGGCACGGTGTCCGTGGTGGTCGGCGGCGGGCAGCTGCTGATCGACGCGGCCGACGACGGGATCGGCTCGGACGGCGTCGTCAGCATCGCGGGCGGCTCCCTGACCATCGACGCGGGCGACGACGGCGTGCACGGCGACCAGGCGCTCCAGATCAGCGACGGCACCGTCGACATCACCGGATCGAACGAGGGTCTCGAGGCCGGCCTCATCACGATCGGCGGCGGGGACATCTCCGTGGTCGCCAGCGACGACGGCGTGAACGCCTCCGACCCGGACGCGACGGGCGAGCAGGCGGCCCCCGGCGGGACCGCGAGCACCGACGTCGGCCTGACCATCACCGGCGGCACGATCGTCGTCGACTCCGAAGGCGACGGGCTCGACGCCAACGGGTTCTTCACCATGACCGGCGGCACGGCCGTCGTGAGCGGCCCGACGAACGACGGCAACGGCGCACTGGACGTGGACGGCGCGTTCGACGTCTCCGGCGGCACGATCCTCGCGGCCGGCGCGTCTGGGATGGCGATGACGCCCGGTGCCGAGTCCGCGCAGTCGTTCGTCGCCTTCACGTTCTCCTCGACGCAGCCCGCCGGCACGGTGGTCCACGTCCTCGACGCCGACGGGAACGAGATCGCCGCGTTCGAGTCGTCCAAGGACTTCACGTCGCTGGTCTACGCGTCGGCCGACATCGTCTCCGGGGACACGTACTCGGCGGCGACCGGCGGCTCGGTCAGCGGGGAGACGGTCGGCGGGCTCGCGCAGGCCGGCGACAGCAGCGGCTCCACGGTCGCGGCGACCGGCACCGCCGGTGAGGCGATCGCGGGGATGGGCGGCGGCGGCGGCCAGGGCGGCCCCGGCGGCGGCGGTCGACCGGGCACGCGCCCGTGACCTCCGAGCTCAGCGCTGCGGCCTGACGATCTTCGCGACGAGCTCGGGGGTGCACCCGACCGCCCGCGCGATCGACCGGTAGGACCACTCGCCAGACAGGTGGAGGGAACGCACGAGAGCGCACGAGAGCGTCTCGCTGCTCACGATGCTGAGCAGCGAGACGCTCTGCGTCCTGGGCCGCGCGATGGTGCTCGCGCGCCTGCTGGGCCCTACTGTCCACGCGCGAAGTCGCCGATCAGACCGGGGACGGCCGAGTCGAAGCCGGCCACGTCGAGCATCCCCGCATCGGTCGGGTCGGCGATCGAGAACCCTGTGGACGTCATGCCCACGACGACCAGCCGCGCCGGGATCCCGGTGGCGTCCCGGTACCGCTGCAGGGCCTGGAACGGGTGGACCTCCCCGTGCCACGTCTCGTTGTCCGTGTAGACGACGAACGTGTCGATGGCGAGGCCCGCCTCCAGCGCGTGGAGCATCGGCAGCGCGCAGTCCGTCGGACCGAACGGCAGGTTCGCCGTGGTCCGCAGGACGTCGTCGAGCCGTTGCCTCGGACTGATCGAGAGCGGGGTCAGCCCCGCCCGCTGGCGCCAGCGTCCGATCCCCCGGCCCGTGAACCCGACGATGGTGACGTCGTCCTCGGTCGCCGCCGTGACGAGCGCGAGCGCGGCCGACGCCTCACGGGCCGTCAGCGGCATGCCCGAGATCCCCGCCCCCATCGACCCCGACACGTCGAGCGCCAGCATCAGGCGCTTCCGGGTCGGCTCGACCGTGCGGTATGCCGCGTAGTAGGCGGCATCCAGGGCGTCGACGATCCGACGCTCGGGAGTCCACTCGCCATCGCCACGTGCCGAGCGCCCGGACGCATAGGTCCGTTGCGCCACGAGCACGTTGACGGGGTGCACGCGAGCCGCCAGCAGCCGTTCGGGGTCGGCGAGCCGACCCGCGACCGACTTGCCGAGGTCACCCTGGAGCAGGCCGAGCCGCGTGAGCCGCGGGAGCTGACGCATCAGCGCGGTCTGCGGCATCCCCTTGGCCAGCAACGCCTCCCACACCTCGCGCTCGCCGAGCAGGCGGTCGGGCAGCATCTCCCACGACAGCGGGTTCCGCGCGACCAGTGCGACAGCCTCCGAGACGTCCGCCACCTGCACGGCCTCCGCCGCGGTGACGACGGCCGGCAGCGCCGGGTCCTGGACGCCGCGCACCACCCACTCGAACAGGGCCCTGCGGTCCGGCTCGGTGGTGACGGGGTGCGCCAGGCGCAGCAGGTCGCGGTGCGTCCAGCCCTCTCGTCCGCGGTACTTGACCGCCTGGTAGGCGACGTCAGCGATCGGCTTGTCGAGGTACCAGCGCCCGACCGCGCGCCGCAGTCCACGGCCCCAGCCGCGGAACTGCTCGACGTACCGCGCGAAGACGAACAGGTGCGTCCCGGTGCGCGCGACCGACGGGAGCGCGGCAAGGGCAGCGGCACGCGCGTCGTCGTCGCCGACCGACGCGACCATCGCGAGCGCGAAGAGCGCCGGGTTCTGCTTCGGCGCGCGCCCCGCGGTGGAGACGTCGACGATCGCGCGGACCACCGCGAGCCCGTCTGCCCTGGCCATGCGCAGGACGGCGGCGGCATTGTCGGCGGTGAGGTCACGCGCGGACGCGTAGTAGGTGCCGCCCTCGGTGCCGAGCGTGAGGAAGCGGTGCAGCCGAGTCGCGTCGTCGACCTCGAACACGAACCCGCCGGCGCCGTTGCGCACCTGCTCGGGGCGCGCGCGCTCCGTCTGCGGGGTGCGGCGCAGGCGGAACATCGACAGGACGTCGCGCACGGTGCTCCTCGGCGGATCGTCGGGACGGAGAGGTCGGGGTGGGCGTGTGTGTGACGCCCGGGATGTGAACTGCTCTGCCTGGTTGAGCTACACCACCCGAGGGCGGCGACGGGAATCGAACCCGCAACCCGTCCATCCTGTGTGAGGTAACCGACCGTCTCCGGCCCACCCCGACTGCCGGACTGTAACGCGTTCCACCGTCGCCCAACAGCGTATTTACCCGCAGCCCCGCACCGCTCACCCGTTCAGGCGAGACGGGCCCCCTAGAGCACGACCGGCGAGCGGAGCGCCTCGGTCGGCACCTGGCCCGGCTGACCGACACCGGTGGTGATCCGGCGCTTCAGGCTGACGTTGATGTACCAGCTCCACGCGTCGTGGCAGATCTCGAAGCACTCGTGCGCCGGCACCAGCCCGAGGTGCGTGAACGTGAGCCGGGTCCCGGAGTCGGTCGGCGTGATGTCGAACCGGATCCGCGTGCCCACCCACTCGGCCGTGTCCTCGACGAAGTTCAGCTCCGCCTCGGTGACGAGCCACTCGACCCGCTCCCCCGGCACGACGTCGGTCAGCCGCTGGACCGACCGGTGGATGGGCTCGTTGTGGAAGATGAACTCGTCGCCCAGCTGGGTCGTCCCGCCCTCGATCGCGTCGACCCACCAGCCGCGCACGTCGACGACGGCCGCGAACACCTCGTCGGGTGTCTGGTCCACCGTGTAGGTCGTCGTGAAGTCCTGCTCGCTCATGGATGGCTCCTCTGCATCTGCAATGAATTGGTTGCAGATCGACGGTAGATGTCGATCTCTACAAATGCAACCCTCTGATTGCAGATTGCTTCGACGCGCGCGCCGAGTCGGTCGCGGCCACGATCGACACATGGCCGACGAGCGCGACGACGCCCACCGTGAGCCCCCGGGCACCCCGGACGCCGTCGTCGACGCCGTCGGCGCCCTCACCGCCGCGTTCGAGGTGGTCGAGCACGCCCGCGGGATGCTCTACGCGTTCCACCGGCTCACCGGCCGCGCGGACAACGAGCTGGCCGAGGCCCTGGACCAGCTGGCGGAGTCGGGGCACCAGGAGCTGGCCG
>NZ_JBFUHU010000408.1:0-5282 GCF_056402235.1 Cellulomonas sp. P4_B5_2 | reverse complement strand
CACTCGTCCTGCACGTGGGCGCCCAGCACGGAGGACACCGAGACGGGATCGTGGGCCGGTGCGCGCACGCCCATCCGTGCGAGCGCGACCGGGTCCAGCTGCGCACCGAGCCGGACGGCGGGGCCGACCTGCTCGCGGACGAACGCCCGGTCGGCGAGCCCGCGGATGCCGCTGCTGTCGGGCGTGCGCGCGAGCGTGTGGGGGTCGATGTGCTCACCGGGCGTGCCGACTGCCACCGTGACGAGCCCGTGCCCGTCGGGCAGCAGCACCTCCCGCTCGACGGCGCCCTCGGCGAGGCGCACCACCCAGAGGTGCTCGACGATCCCGTGCGCGCTCGGCGGAGGCGGGTACCGGTGGTAGACGACCTGGTCGGGGGCCATGCCTCATCATCGCGCGTCAGGGCTCGCGCCACGCGGGTCGGGCGCACTCAAGTGCGGCGACGCGGATCCCGATGACCTTGCACGTGCCTCTCATGCCCTTCCCTGGTCCTGGGCGTCACGTCGCCGTCCGGACGCTGGGGATGGTCGGTGCGGGAGTCCTCGCCACCGCCCTCGCCCTGCTCCGGTGGTACGACGCGCTGGATCAGGCGGCCTACGACGGGACGTGGCCTCCGCTGACGCTGGCGGAGCTCCTCGGCAGCTCGGCGCGGTGGGCGCTGTCGGTGACGATCTGGTGCGCGGTCTGCTGGGTCGCGGTCGTCGCCACCCGGCCACCCCGACGCGGGCTCACCACCACGGTCGCGGTCTCGGTCGTCGTCGCCTGGACCGCGCTCGGTGCCCGCTCCGCGTTCGGCGACGGTTCCGGCTGGTGGTTGCCGTGGTGGCCGGGACCGGTCAGTCCGACGCGCACGATCCCCGATCTCGCACGACCCGCAATCGACGCGGTCGTCGTCGCCCCCGGCGTCCTCATGCCGGTCGTCCTGCTCGCGGCCGTCGCGGCGACGTGCATGGTCGCCGCCCGGCAGCCCGGCCCGGCGGTGGTGCGCCCACGGCGGCCCGCCCGGGCGTGGGGCCTCGCCGCCTTCGCCCTGGGACTGCCCGCGACGAGCATCGTCGCTCTGAGCCTGTATCCCACGATCGCGACGGACGACGGCCTGCCGCTGTCGCAGCGGGTCGGCTCCGCGGTCATCGACCCTGGCGCCGCACTGCTCGTGGCGGCGGTCGCGGCCGCTCTGCTCGTCGGGCGGGGGCCTGGCGGGACCCTGGTCGCGGTCGCCGTCGGGCTGTCGGTGACGGCACCACGCGCGGTCGACTGGTACAGAGGCGGMGACGACTATCTGCTGGCGACCGCGGCGCTCGGGGCGTTGGCGATCGCCGTGGCCGGGCTCGTCGGCCCGACGGCCGCGGCGCTCACCCGGCTCGACGCCGGGCGACGACCGACCGTCCCGGCGTACGGCGGGTCAGTCGCCGAAGGGGCCGACGCGGACGATCGAGCGCGGACGTGACGCCAGCTCGGCGGCCAGCTCCTGCACGTCCTGGACGGTGACCGAGCGGATCAGGTCGAGCGACTCGTCGATGCTCAGCAGCGACCCGTGCACCAGCTCGGACTTGCCGAGCCGGCTCATGCGCGAGCCCGAGTCCTCCATGCCGAGCACCAGCCCGCCGGAGAGCTGGCCCATGGACCGCTCCAGCTCGGCCTGCGTGATCGGCGCGTCGGCCATCCGCTCCCACTCCGCGACCATGAGGGCGACGACCTCGTCGACCTTGCCGGGCGTGCACCCGGCGTAGAGGCCGAAGACACCAGTGTCGGCGTGCCCGGAGGCGAAGGAGTACGTGGAGTAGGCCAGCCCGCGGCGCTCGCGGATCTCCTGGAACAGCCGCGACGACATGCCGCCGCCGAGCACCGCGTTGAGCACCGACAGGGTGAACCGCTTCGGGTCCGTGGCCGTGAGCGACGTCCCGCCGATGATGACGTTGGCCTGCTCGGTCTGCCGGCGGATCGTCAGCTCGACGCCCTCCGCCGGGATGCCGTCGTGCCCGGCCTGCACGGCGACGTCGGTGAGGACGCGCCGGCTGCGCGGCTCGGCACCGGCGTCGAGCGGCCAGCCACCGGTGGTCAGCGCCTCCTCGACCTGCGCGCACAGCACGTCGTGGTCGACTCCCCCGGCGGCCGTGACGACCAGCGTCGAGGGGCGGTAGTGCTCGCGGTAGTGCTCCCACACCGCGTCGCGCGGGACGGCGCGGATGGTCTCGGGGGTGCCGCCGATGGGCCGGCCGAGCGCGTGGGCGCCCAGCACCGCGGCGGCGAACTGCTCGTGCACGACGTCGCTGGGGTCGTCGTCGTTCATGGCGAGCTCTTCGAGGATCACGCCGCGCTCGGTCTCGAGCTCGTCGGTGTCCAGGCGCGCGGAGGTGACCATGTCCGCGATGACGTCGACCGCCATCGGGAGGTCCGTGTCGAGCACCCGTGCGTAGTAGCAGGTGTGCTCCTTGCCGGTGGCGGCGTTGGCCTCACCACCGACGGCGTCGAACGCCTCCGCGATGTCCATCGCGGTGCGGCGCGCGGTGCCCTTGACGGAACGACGCACGATGGCGTCGCCGTCCTGCCCGACGGACTGCTCGGCCCCGGGCTGACCCGGGCGGACGAGCGGGAGGTCCAGGGGCATCGTCAGGCGTCGACCGGCTCGGAGGCGTCCTCGGCCGGAGCGTCGGCCTGCTCACCCTCGATGACCGCGTGCAGCGACAGCTTGCCGCGCGGGTCGATCTCGCCGATCTCGACCTGGACCTTCTGGCCCACGGCCAGGACGTCCTCGACGTTCTCGACGCGACGACCACCGACGAGCTTGCGGATCTGCGAGATGTGCAGCAGACCGTCCTTGCCCGGCGAGAGCGAGATGAACGCGCCGAACGTCGTGGTCTTGACGACCGTGCCGACGAAGCGCTCCCCGATCTCGGGCATGTGCGGGTTGGCGATCGCGTTGATCGCCGCACGCGCGGCCTCCGCCGACGGACCGTCGGTGGCGCCGATGTAGACCGTGCCGTCGTCCTCGATGGAGATGTCGGCGCCGGTCTCCTCCTGGATCTGGTTGATCATCTTGCCCTTCGGCCCGATGACCTCGCCGATCTTGTCGACCGGGACCTTCACCGTGATGACGCGAGGAGCGAACGGGCTCATCTCGTCGGGCACGTCGATCGCCTCGGCGATGACGTCGAGGATCGCCAGGCGAGCCTCCTTCGCCTGCGTCAGCGCGCCGGCCAGCACCGAGGCGGGGATGCCCTCGAGCTTGGTGTCGAGCTGGATGGCCGTGACGAACTCGCGGGTACCGGCGACCTTGAAGTCCATGTCACCGAACGCGTCCTCCGCACCGAGGATGTCCGTGAGGGCGGCATAGCGCGTCTCACCGTTCACCGTGTCGGAGACGAGGCCCATCGCGATGCCGGCGACCGGGGCGCGCAGCGGCACACCGGCGTTGAGCAGCGACAGGGTCGACGCGCAGACCGAGCCCATCGACGTCGACCCGTTGGAGCTCAGCGCCTCGGAGACCTGGCGGATGGCGTAGGGGAACTCCTCGCGGCTGGGCAGGACCGGCATGAGCGCGCGCTCGGCGAGCGCCCCGTGGCCGATCTCGCGACGCTTCGGCGAACCGACGCGACCCGTCTCGCCCGTGGAGTAGGGCGGGAAGTTGTAGTTGTGCATGTAGCGCTTGCGCGTCTCCGGGGAGAGCGTGTCGAGCTGCTGCTCCATCCGGAGCATGTTCAGCGTGGTGACGCCCAGGATCTGGGTCTCGCCGCGCTCGAAGATCGCCGAGCCGTGCACGCGAGGCAGGACCTCGACCTCGGCCGAGAGCGTGCGGATGTCCCGCAGGCCACGGCCGTCGATGCGGAAGCCGTCCGTGAGGATGCGCTGGCGGATGAGCTTCTTCTGCACCGAGCGGTACGCGGCGGAGAGCTCCTTCTCGCGACCCTCGAACTGCTCGGAGAGCTGCGCGACGACCTCGGCCTTGATCTCGTCGAGGCGGTTCTCGCGGTTCTGCTTGTCCGCGATGCCCAGCGCGTCGCTCAGCGACTGCGTCGAGGCAGCCTCGACGGCTGCGTAGGCGTCGTCCTGGTAGTCCGGGAACGTCGGGAACGCCTGGGTCTCCTTGGCGGCCTTCGACGCCAGCTCCTGCTGGGCCTGGACGAGCACCTTGATGAAGGGCTTCGCCGCCTCGATGCCCTGCGACACGATCTCCTCCGTGGGGGCGGTGCCACCCTCGAACTTGATGATGTTCCAGGACTTCTCGGGCGCCTCGGCCTCGATCATGGCGATCGCGACGTCGTCACCCACGACGCGGCCGGCGACGACCATGTCGAACGTCGCGCGCTCGCGCTCGGAGTACCGCGGGAACGCGACCCACTGGCCCTCGACGAGCGCGACGCGCACACCGGCGACCGGGCCGGAGAACGGCAGGCCCGACAGCTGCGTCGAGATGGACGCGGCGTTGATGGCGAGCGTGTCGTACGAGTCGTCCGGGTGGATCGACAGGWCGGTGATGACGACCTGGACCTCGTTGCGCAGGCCCTTGACGAACAGGGGACGCAGCGGGCGGTCGATCAGACGGCACGCGAGGATGGCCTCGGTGCTCGGGCGACCCTCACGGCGGAAGAACGAGCCGGGGATCTTGCCGGCGGCGTACGACCGCTCCTCGACGTCGATCGTCAGCGGGAAGAAGTCGAACTGCTCCTTCGGGTGCTTGCCGGCCGTGGTGGCGGCGAGCAGCGTCGTCTCGCCGTCCAGGTAGGCGACGGCGGCACCGGCGGCCTGCTTGGCGATGCGGCCGGTCTCGAAGCGGACGGTGCGGGTGCCGAAGCGACCGTTGTCGATCAGTGCCTCAGCGAACTGGATCTCGGGACCCTCCATGGGTGCCCTCCTCTTTCTAGAAGGCGCCGGCCGTCCGCGAGCGATCTTCGATCGAGGCCACCGGACGCGCCGTGCGGAGCTTCCGGAAGCCACTACCGAGGACCGGACCGAGCGGACCGACGCGGTGTGTACTGCTGGTCGTGCGGGTCGTGCCGTGGGGCAGCGTGCCGTGACGACACACCAGCCCGGACCCATCAGCGGGTCCGGGCTGGTGCGAGGCGTTATCGGCGCAGGCCGAGCTTCTCGATGAGGCTGCGGTAGCGGTTGATGTCGACCTTCTGGAGGTAACCCAGCAGGCGACGACGCTTGYCGACGAGAAGCAGCAGGCCGCGGCGGCTGTGGTGGTCGTGCTTGTGGGTCTTGAGGTGCTCCGTGAGGTCCTTGATGCGCTGCGTGAGCATCGCGATCTGGACCTCGGGGGAACCGGTGTCACCCTCGTGGGT
>NZ_JBFUHU010000407.1:0-5047 GCF_056402235.1 Cellulomonas sp. P4_B5_2 | reverse complement strand
CCGCCACGGCGTCGAGGAGCAGCCGCGCCTCCGGGCCCAGCCGGGACGCGCGCGCCAGCACGACCTCCCGGACGGTGTCGGGGATGTCGTCGGTGCCGGCGGCCAGCGTCTCGACGACGAAGAATGGGTTGCCCGCCGTCCTGCGGTAGAGCTCGTCGGGGTCGACCCCCGCGGAGCGGGCGAGCGCGGCGACGGCGTCCCGGGACAGCGGTGCGAGCGTCACCCGGCGCATCGACCGGTGCGTCGCCAGCTCCCCGACGAGCGTGTGCAGCGCGTGGTCCCGGTCCAGCTGGTCGTCGCGGTAGGTGCCCACCACCAGGGCCGGGGCGTCCGCGATCTTCCGGGCCAGCAACCGCACGACGTCGAGCGTCGCCTCGTCCGCCCAGTGCAGGTCCTCGAGCACGAGGACCGTGACGTCCGCCGAGCGGAGGTCGCGCAGGAGCGTCTGCACGAGGTCGTGCGGTGTCGGGTGCGCCGAGACGGCCTCCGCCAGCTCGCCGCCGGCCGCCTCGGCGACGTCGAGCAGCGGACCCAGCGGGCGGGGCGTGAACAGCGGGTCGCACGCGCCCGCGAGGACCCGCGCACCGCTGCGCGCGCAGAGCTCTCGCACCAGGGTCGTCTTGCCCGCGCCGGCCTCGCCGCGGACCAGGACCACCGCGCCGCGCGAGGTGGTCCGGACGCCGTCGAGCAGGCCGGTGAGCAGCGCCAGCTCGTCGTCACGCTCGAGCAGGGCACCCCGGACGACGTCGACCGGTGTCGCGGGTCGGTCCACGACCCTCATCGTCCGCCGGGCACCACCGGCGGTCAACGCGCGTCACCAGGGCGGTGTCGGGAGGCGTTCGTCGTACGTGCCGCCCGGTCCGCACCCGCCCACGTAGTTGTCGGGCATCCGCGGGTACACCTCGATCCAGTACCGGCGGGCCAGGGCTTGAGCCTCCTGCGGCGACGCCCCGAGCGCCTCGGCCATCGCGGCGTCGCGCTGCACGGCGGCGCACTCGGCGTGGGCCTCGTCGGTGATCCCGACCATGTGCATGGTCTCGTGGGTGACCACGTGCACGGCGATGACCTGGWCCAGCGACGGGCTCGCCTTGGTCGAGCCCAGCCACGCGCGCAGGTTCCCGCAGGCGCCGAACTTGATGAGCGTCGATCGCTCGGGGACGCCGTCCGGTCCCCAGGCGACGAAGCCGAGCTCGGGGCCGACGTCGACGAACGCCTGCCCGAGGCTCTGGCAGTTGACCTGCACCGACTCGCCGGCGATCTCGCCGGCGGCCTCCTCGAGCTGGTGCTCGACCCGGGCCTCGACGAGCATCGGGATCCCGAAGCACAACGCCAGGCCGAGCGAGAGGCCCACGCTGATCCGGGGGAAGGGCGCGATCCGCCCGAGGGAGTCGACGCGTCGGTTCATCCAGCGCACGACGATGCTCGCCGTCAGGGCGAGGAATCCGATCAAGCCGAGGGCGAGGAGCACACCTCAGTCATCGGTCGGCGAGGCCCCGACCATGACGTGCGACGCGTCGAGGACCTCGAGGATGCGACCCATCACGCGGTCGAGGTCCGCGATGTCGGTCGCGGTGAGGGGGTCGATCACGGTGGCCAGGACGGTACCGACGTGCCCGGGCGCGGCGGCCTCGACCGTGGTCCAGCCGGCGGGGGTGAGGATCGCGTTCGTCGCCCTGCGGTCCTCGGCGCACGCCTCGCGCCGCACCAGCCCGCGCTTCTCCAGCCGGGTGACCACGTGGGACAGGCGTGCGAGGGTGGCGTTGGTCTGCGCGGCGAGCGACGTCATCCGCAGCGTGCGCTCCGGTGCCTCGGAGAGCATCGCGAGCGTGAAGTACTCGAAGTGGCTCAGGCCGGAGTCGCGCTGCAGCTGGGACTCCAGCGTGCCCGGCAGCAGCTCGACCACGGCGATGAGCTTCTTCCAGGCGCACAGCTGCTCCGGGGTGAGCCAGCGCGGTTCCGTCATGCGAGACATGCTAGCAAAAACTTGACGCGACAACTATTAGAGGTACAGTAGTTGTAGCAACAACCAATCAAGGAGGACACCATGAGCACGGTCACCGTCATCGGAGCAGGCAACATGGGCTCGGCCATCGCGTGGCGGGTCATCGCCGGCGGCAACGAGGCGCAGGTGCTGACCCGGGAGCCGGTCAAGGTCGCCATCCCCGGCGCGAAGCACGGCACCGTCGGTGACCCGATCGCGGGCGACATCGTCGTTCTGGCCCTGCCGTACGGCGCCGTGCCCGAGGTGCTCGGCCAGTACGAGGGCCAGCTGGACGGCAAGGTGCTCGTGGACCTGACCAACCCCCTCGACTTCGCGACCTTCGACTCCCTCGTCGTGCCGGTGGGCAGCTCCGCCGCCGAGGTCATCGCGCAGAGCGTGCCGGCCGCGTCGGTGCTCAAGGCGTTCAACACCACGTTCGCGGCGACGCTCAGCACGGGTGAGGTGGGTTCCGAGCGCACCTCCGTCCTCATCGCGGGCGACGACACGAACGCCAAGGAGGCCCTCGCTGCGGTCGTCGAGGCCGGCGGCCTGCGCGCCGTCGACGCCGGCTCCCTCAAGCGCGCCCACGAGCTCGAGGCCCTCGGGTTCCTGCAGCTGACCCTCGCCGCGGCGGAGAAGACGTCGTGGACCGGCGGGTTCGGGCTGACGGCAGCCAGGCTGGGAGTCCCGGCCGTCGTGCTCGAGCACACACCGCTGCTCAAGCACGCCCCCTCGACGGCCGCGGGGCTCTTCCATACCGCGATCCTGTTCGACGAGCAGAGCTCTCTCGCGTCCTCGGTGTACTCGGTCGCGCAGCACTTCCCGTCCTCGTTCACGGGCAGCTCGGACCACCTGGTGTCCAAGGCGCTCTACTTCGACGACCCCGAGGGCAACGGCGTGGAGCTCTACTGGGACCGGCCGCGCGAGCAGTGGGGCTGGAAGAACGGCCGCGTCGCGATGGCCACGAACTACCTGGACCCGAACGGGTTCCTGCGCGAGAACCTCACCGACCCCGACGCGCTCGACGGCGCCGCCGCGGTGGGGCACGTGCACCTCAAGGTCGGCGACATCGCCACCGCCCAGCAGTTCTACGTGGACACGGTCGGCTTCGAGGTGACCGCGGAGTACGGCACCCAGGCACTGTTCGTGTCGGCCGGCGGCTACCACCACCACCTGGCGATGAACACGTGGCAGAGCCGCGGCGCGCAGGGCCGGTGGCCGGCGCTCGGACTGGGCGAGGTCACCATCGAGCTGCCCACCGACGACGAGCGCGGCGCGCTGGGCGCCCGGCTGGCCGGCCGGGGGATCGCCACGCGCGACGACGGCCGGGTGCTCGCGTTCGAGGACCCGTGGAACAACGAGATCCGCGTGGTGGTCGCGGGCTGAGCCTCAGCCCGGGACCGCCCCGGCCAGCTCCGCGCGGGACCGGATYCCGAGCTTCAGGTACACGTTGCGCAGGTGGTACTCGATGGTCTTCGGGGACAGGAACAGCGCGGCGGCGGCCTCCCGGGTGGTGCGCCCGCCGGCCAGCATGCTGGCCACCTGCAGCTCCTGCGGCGTCAGGTGGTCGAGGCCGGTCGCGCTGCGCCGCTGAGCCGTCTCCCCGGTCGCACGCAGCTCGGAGGCTGCCTGGTCGGCCCACGGGACCGCACCGAGGCGCTCGAAGGTCGCGAGCGCGGACCGCAGGTGCGGCCGTGAGTCCACGCGACGCTTCATCCGGCGCAGCCGGGACCCGTACGCCAGCTCGGTGCGCGCGGCCTCGAACGCGTCGGGCGTGTGCTGGTGATAGGCGAGGGCGACCGAGAAGCAGACGTCCACGTCGGTGTCCGGGCACGTCAGGCCTGCCGCGCGGGCGGCACGGGCCAGCGACCACGGCTGACCCTTGACCTCCGCGCGCTCGGTCAGCGACGCCGCCAGGGCGCCCGCCTCGTCGGTCATCCCCAGGCGCACCATCGCCTCGACCATGTCCGCCGCGGGGGAGGCGTCGACGTCCACCAGACCGAGGTCGTCCAGCACCGAGTCGAGCGCCCGGAACCGGTCCAGCGCGGCATCGGTCCGCCCGAGGCCCAGCTCGCGCTCGGCCAGCGCGGTCATCGCCCAGGTCTGGAAGAAGCCGAGGTGGTGCTCGCCGGCGATCGCCAGGGCCTCCTCGGCGTGGGCCAGGCAGGCGTCCGCGTCGCCCCGCCGAGCCTCCAGCCAGGACAGCCCCGCGAGGCACGCGGTGAGGTCGGTGGCCTGGCCGGCCTCCCGGGCGAGCTGGATCCCTTCGGTGTACCCCGCGACGGCGTCGTCCCACCGGTCCGTCGTCGCCTGGTCGCGCGCGACGTAGAACAACAGGATCGGCAGCCCGCCGATGTCGCTGCGGCGCCGGGAGTGGGCGACGACCGTGGGGATGACGTCCCGTCCCACCGCGCTCTCGCGCAGGTAGAGCGGCAGGACGACGAGCCACGGCGCCAGCTGCGGGTCGTCGAGGTACTGGTCGACGTCCGCCATCGCGGCGCGCAGCAGGTCCGGGCCGCCGTGGCCGGCGAGGATGTCGGCTACGGCGGTCGCCATCGACCCGACCCATCGTGCCCGCGCGGTCCGCGGCTCGAGCTCGGCGATGAGCGCGGCCGCCGATCCGGCGGTCGCGACGTCGCCGGCGAACTGGCAGGCCTGGATGGCGTCGGAGAGCAGGGTGACGGCGGTGTCGGGGTCCTCGTCGGCGGCCCGCGTGCCGGCGGCGACGAAGACGTCCCGGGCTCGCTCGACCGATCCGGTCCGCGCGGCGACGGACCCGTCGAGGGCGGCGGCGCGGGTCCGCAGCGCGGGGGACTGGGGGAGCTCGGACGCGCGGTCGAGCAGGTCGGTGGCGGAGTCCGGCAGTCCTGCGCGCCACGCGCTCTCCGCCGCCGACACGAGTCGTCGGGCACGGTCCGACGGGTCGGGGCTCACGCGCGCGGCACGCTCGAACCCCGCCGCGGCGACGGCCCACGCGCCCCGCTCCCGTGAGCGGGAGGCGGCCTCGTCGAGCACGGCGGCCACCGACGCGTCCGGGGTGGCCGTGGCCTCGCCGAGGTGCCAGGC
>NZ_JBFUHU010000406.1:0-2790 GCF_056402235.1 Cellulomonas sp. P4_B5_2 | reverse complement strand
CGCCGGAGTGCGTCACCTCCTGCACGATCGACGGGTAGACGCCCTGCCCCTCGATCGCCGGCTCAGCCGTCCAGGTGGCGCCGTCGATGTCAGGGTTCACCTGGCTGTACTCCGGGCACGCGTCCACGGTGGTCACCAGGGTGCGGAACGCCTCACGGGCCGCCGCGGGGTCGGCCAGCAGGACGACCTCCTGCTGGAACGAGAGGGTGTCGTTGCCCCACAGGCGCGTGTCGTACCACGGGGGCGGCATCGCGACGACGGTGGCCGCGACGAGGCACTCCGGGGGCTCGATCGTCGACCCGATCGGCAGGCCCCACGACAGCTGGCCCGAGGGGATCTGCAGCTGCACCTCGGGGTCGGCCGCGGGGATCTCGGCGAGCAGGTCGTCGGCGGTGACGAACAGGGCGAGGGCAGTCGTCGGGTCGAAGACGGCGTCCGCGCCCGGGACGGCGACCGAGGGCGACGCCGAGCCGGGGGGCGACGACGGCGCAGGGGTGGGGCTGGTGACGGTCGGCGTCACCGACGGCTCGATCTCCACCGGCGCCCACGGCTGCGCCACGAGCGCCGTCACGAGCGCGAACGCGAGCAGGGCGACGAGCAGCCACCACCAGCCGATCCGCGATCGGCCCGGTGTCGGTCCCGGGTCGAGCGGCGGCACGCTGCCGGACACGACCGCTCCCTCCGCACGTCGGCGGCCGCACTGCAGCGGCCGGTCCCCCGAGGCTAGGCCGCTCCGGTCGAACGCGCAGGGATGAAGTTCAGCGCGGGGTGACTCCGCGGTGGCGCAGGCCCCAGATGGCGGAGTCCGTGAGCGCCTCCCACGACGCCTCGAGCAGGTTGGGACCCACTCCCACGGTGCTCCAGGACCGCTGGCCGTCCGTCATCTCGATGAGCACCCGCGTGACGGCGTCGGTGCCGTGCATCGAGTCGAGGATGCGCACCTTGAAGTCGATGAGCTCGAACGACTCGAGCTCCGGGTAGACGGTGACCAGTGCCTGCCGCAGCGCGTGGTCCAGCGCGTTGACCGGCCCGTTGCCCTCGCCCGTGCTGACGATCCGCTCGCCGCCGGCGTGCAGCTTGACGGTCGCCTCGGCGGTGGCCGGTGTCCCCCGACCGCCGGAGCGCTCGACGATCGTCCGCCACGACTCGACGCGGAAGTACTGGGGCCGCTGGCCGTCGATCTCCTCGAGCAGCAGCAGCTCGAACGACGCGTCGGCCGCCTCATAGGTGTACCCGTTGGCCTCGGCGTCCTTGACCCGGTCGGTGACGCGGCCGAGCAGCTCCGGGCGCCCCGCGAGGTCGAAGCCGAGCTCGCGGCCCTTGAGCTCGATCGAGGCGCGGCCGGCCATGTCCGAGATGAGCATGCGCATGTCGTTGCCGACGTTGGCCGGGTCGGTGTGCTGGTACAGGTCGGGGTCCACCTTGATGGCCGACGCGTGGATGCCGGCCTTGTGCGCGAACGCGCTGGCGCCGACGTACGGCGAGCGGGCGAACGGCGAGATGTTGGTGATCTCGCTGATGGCGTGAGCGATCCGGGTGAGCTCGGGCAGGCCGCCCGGCAGCCCGTCGGCGACCTTGAGCACCGGCAGCCCGTACTTGAGCTGCAGGTTGGCGACGACGGACAGCAGGTCGGCGTTCCCGGTGCGCTCGCCGTACCCGTTGACGGTGCCCTGGACGTGCGAGCACCCGGCCTCGACCGCGGCGAGCGTGTTGGCGACCGCGCAGCCGGAGTCGTTGTGCGCGTGGATGCCGAGGACGGCGTCGGGCCCGACGGCTCCGCGGATCTCGTGCACGATCTCCGCGACCCACGTGGGGACCATGCCGCCGTTGGTGTCGCACAGGGCGACCACCTCGGCGCCGGCCTCGAACCCGGCCAGGACGGCGGCGCGCGAGTAGGCGGGGTCGAACCGGTAGCCGTCGAAGAAGTGCTCGGCGTCCACCACCACGCGGCGGCCCTCCCGCACCAGGAACGCGACGGTGTCCGCGATCATCGCGATGTTCTCGTCCCCGGTGGTGCGCAGAGCGCGCTCCGCGTGCCGCAGGTCGTGCTTGGCGACGAGCGCGACGACCGGCGCCTCGGAGTCGACGAGCGCGCGCACCTGCGGGTCGTCCACCGCGCGCGTGCCCGCCTTGCGGGTGCTGCCGAACGCCGCCAGCTCGGCGTTGCGGAAGTCCAGCTCCTTGGCGGCCCGCTTGAAGAACTCCGTGTCCTTGGGCACCGCGCCCGGCCAGCCGCCCTCGATGAACCCGACCCCCAGCTCGTCGAGCAGCGGCGCGATGGCCAGCTTGTCGGAGACGGAGAGGTTCATCCCCTCCTGCTGGGCGCCGTCGCGCAGGGTCGTGTCGTAGACCTGGAACGGGGTGCTGGCGGGGACGGACACGATGGGCTCTCTTCGGTGCTGGGACGGACGACGTCGGTGCTGCGAGCTGAAGGTCTGCCGGCGGGGGTGTGCCGGTGCAGTCGACGGTAGCCGGGGCGGTGGTGGTGCCCCGACCAACAAAAAGACCCCCCGGGGTACGGGAGGTCTGCGCGTCAGCTGGTGGGCCGACGCGCTACTCGATAATGAGGGAGGAGCGGGTCACCCGTGCATCGTGGCACAGGTCACCATCCGTGGTCACGCGTTCCACGCCTTGGACAGGCCGAGCCGCAGCGAATGTCCGATCCCACCGTGTCCGGGCTGTCCGATTCGCTACCGTGGACACGGACCGTCATCGGCGGTACGCAAGGTGGGTCGACCTACCAGGAGGCACCATGTCCACCCCGACTCCCCCTCCGGATCGTCAGTCCGC
>NZ_JBFUHU010000405.1:0-2794 GCF_056402235.1 Cellulomonas sp. P4_B5_2 | reverse complement strand
GCCGGGGGCGCGGACGCAGAGGGCACCGGGAGCGAGGCGGCGGCGGTCGACGATGCCGTGACGATCGACCCGGAGACCGGGCTTCCCGTCGGGGGCGGCGGGTCGGGCGGGTCCGACGTCGCCAGCGGGACTGTGTCCACGCAGGTGGCGCGCCCCGTGGGGGGCGGAGTGGCGTTCGGCGCGCTCGCGGCCGCCGAGCTGCTCGCGATCGTCCTCGTGCCCGGTCTCCTCGCCGTGCRCGCGCGTCGAGCGGCGGCCCTGTGATGCGCGCGCGCCCGGGCGTGCGACTGGCCGCGCTCGCCGCCGCCGTCGCCACGTTCGCGCTCACCGGCATCGCCGCGGCCGCGCCGGCCGGGGCGGCCGACGCCGTCGACTACCGGCAGACGAAGACGCTCACCCGCGAGCACGTCGCCGCTGACGGCACCACCACGACGGTCGACTCGCGCGAGGTGACCGTGCAGGTGGACCGGACGCAGAGCCTGCGCGGCCGCGAGCGGATCCACGTGAGCTGGTCGGGCGCCCGTCCGAGCGCCGGCCGGTCCGCCGACCCCTACGGGTTCAACGGCATGAACCAGGAGTACCCGGTGGTCATCCTGCAGTGCCGCGGCGTGGACGACGCGAGCGCGCCCGAGGCCGACCAGGTGCGCCCAGAGACGTGCTGGACCTCCACGTACCTGCAGCGCTACGCCGCGGGCGTCGTCTCGGCAGGGGTCTGGCGGCACGACCGCTACGCGTCCGACGAGGACCGCGCGGACCAGGAGACGCTTCCCGACTGGCCCGCCGAGTGCGGCCTGCTGCCGGGTTCCGTCTTCGCGCAGCACCTGCTGCCCTTCGAGGCCGCGAGCGGCACGGTCTACCCGTCGTGCAGCAACTCCACGATCGCCCCGGAGTCCGCGATCGACGCAGCGCTCCCGCCCGCAGACATCGCCGCGTACACCAACCTGGACGGCACCGGCGACGTGCAGTTCGAGATGCGCACCTCGACCGAGAACGAGTCGCTCGGCTGCTCCTCGGACGTCCGGTGCACCCTCGTCGTCATCCCGATCATGGGCCTGAGCTGCCTGGACGCCGACGCGGCCTGCACGCAGACGGGGGACTTCGCACCCGGCTCCTCCAACCTGTCCGACGTCGGCGTGGACGACGCGGTCTCGCCCCGGTTCTGGTGGTCGGAGTCGAACTGGCGCAACCGGTTCAGCGTGCCGCTCAGCTTCGCGCTCCCGCCGGACGCGTGCGACGTCCTCGACTCGCGTGCGCCGGTGGGCATGTACGGGTCGGAGCTGCTGAACCAGGCGTCGATGCAGTGGGCACCCGCATACTGCCTGCGCGCCGACCGGTTCAAGTTCCAGCACAACCGGATGCCGGAGTCCGCCGCGCTGCGGCTGCTGGGCACCGGGGACGCGGTCGCGGCGTTCGTGTCGGACGCGGCACGCACCTCGGCGGTCGACCTGGCCTACGCGCCGACGGCGGTGACCGGCTTCGGGGTGGCGTTCGTCGCCGACCTGCCCGACAACTCCGGGGAGCTGACGCAGCTGCGGATGACCCCACGCCTGCTCGCCAAGCTGCTCACCCAGTCGTACCCGGCCACCAACGACGTCCGCGCGCACGAGGGCCTCGAGAACAACCCGCTGGCGCTCAACACCGACCCCGAGTTCATCGAGCTCAACCCGGGGCTGTCCGCTGTCGCGGCGGAGGCGAAGGCGACGATCCTGTCCCTGTCCGAGGCCTCGGACGTGATGACCGCGGTGACCGGCTACATCGCGGCGGACCCCGAGGCGATGGCGTTCCTCGGCGGGGAGCCGGACCCGTGGGGGATGCGGGTCAACCCGAGCTACCAGGACATCGACGTGCCGCGCGAAGACTGGCCGATGCTGGACACGTACGTCCGCGAGAGCACCCGCGAGTGCGAGCAGCTGATCCGGTCGCCGTACCTGGGGCTCGTCGCCGCGCCGGTGAACAGCCTGCGCAAGATCTCCGAGGCGGTCCTCGACGCGTGGCCGAACGTGCAGACGCAGTGCACGCGCTCAACGACCACCGACCCGTGGAAGTTCGGCCGCATCGCCCGCCAGAACTACGGGGTGCGGTTCATGCTCGGGCTCGTCTCGCTCGGCGACGCGGAGCGGTACGGCCTGCGCACCGCCGAGCTGCGGACCGCTGGTACCGGCCCGGGGGCGACCTTCGTCGCACCGAGCGTGGCGACGATGTCGACCGCGGTCGCACAGGCGACCCAGACAGGCCCGGGCGAGCCCTTCACGTTCGACCGGGCCTCGCTCGACCCGACCGGCTACCCGGGGACGATGGTGGTCAGCACCGCGGCCCGCGTCTCCGGCCTGGACGCGGCTGACGCCGGGCACGTCGCGCAGTTCATCCGGACCGCGACCACCGAGGGCCAGATCAGCGGACCCGGCAACGGTCAGCTCCCGGACGGCTTCGTCSCGATCGCGTCGACCGGGCCGACCGCAGCGCTCTACGCGGCCGCCCAGCAGGCGGCGAGCACCATCGAGGCGCAGAAGGGTCCCGCCGTCGCACCGTCCACCCCGCCGGCCACGGTGGCGCTCGGCGCCGCGACCGGATCGCTGGCGGTCAGGCCACCGGCGCCCCTCTCGGGTGGCGTGCCGGTCGGGGGGACACCGCAGACCGTCGACGGGTTGCCGGCACCGGAGTCGGCCGACGTCCAGGCGGCCGGTACCTCGGGAACCACGGTGGCGCAGGAGTCAGGGGCCGGGGGGACGGCGGTCAAGGCCACTCTCGGCCTGGCGCTCGCGGGCGTGCTCGGGGCACCGCTGCTGCGCAGCCT
>NZ_JBFUHU010000404.1:0-2809 GCF_056402235.1 Cellulomonas sp. P4_B5_2 | reverse complement strand
GGACGGGACCGTGAAGGTCCCGGACGGCCAGACCCCGCCGATCGAGACCATCGAGCAGATGGACTACTTCGTCCAGGGCGTCACCGGCACCGTCTCCTGATCCTCCCCGGGGCCGGTTCGTGCGAGCCGGCCCCGGGCTCCCACCCGAGGAGACACCATGCACGTCACCGGCACCACGCCGTACCCCTGGCCGTTCGACGGCGACCTCGACGGCACCCGCACGGCGCTGCTCGTCGTCCTGCCGGCGGGGGACTGCGAGCTCGCCGCGCCCGTGGGGCCCCTCGCCTCGGCGGTGCAGGCCGCGGGGGGCAGGGTGATCGTCGTCCGCACGACGGCGCCGGCTCCGGACCCGGCGGCGGGCCCTCACCCGCACGGGCTCACGGCGGACCTGGAGATGCAGGCCGGCGGGGTCGACGGCTTCTACGCCAGCGACCTCGACCTGGTCCTGCGCACCGGCCGCACCCGGCGGCTGGTCGTCGTCGGCGTCGGCCTGGAGACCTGCGTGCACTCGACCCTGCGGGACGCGAACGACCGCGGCTACGAGTGCCTGCTCGTCGTCGACGCCTGCGTGCCGATCGACCCGTCCCTGGTGGCCGCGTCGATCTCCAGCATCGAGATGTCCGGCGGGATCTTCGGCGCGGTGGGGTACTCCACCGAGGTCGTCGAAGCACTCGCACCCCAGCCCGCCCTGCGCTGACCCGAGGAGACCACGATGACCGACCAGCTCACGACGACGACGGTGGCGTACGGACCCGTCGTCGCCGACCCCTACGCCTGGCCCTACGACGGCACGTTCTCCGCCGAGACCACGGCCGTGCTCAACATCGACTGGCAGCAGGACTTCTGCGGCCCCGGGGGATACGTCGCCGCGATGGGCTACGACCTGGAGCTGACCCGGGCAGGGCTGGCGCCCACGGCGGCGATGCTCGAGGTGGCACGCGAGCTGGGCTTCCATATCATCCACACCCGGGAGGGACACCGTCCCGACCTGTCCGACCTGCCCGCGAACAAGCTGTGGCGCTCGCGGCGGATCGACGCCGGCATCGGGGACCTGGGGCCGTGCGGCCGGATCCTCACCCGCGGCGAGCCCGGGTGGGAGATCGTCCCCGAGGTGGCGCCCCTGCCCGGCGAGGTGGTCATCGACAAGCCGGGGAAGGGCTCGTTCTACGCGACGGACCTCGACCTGATCCTGCGCAACCGGGGGATCACGCACATCATCCTCACGGGCATCACCACCGACGTCTGCGTGCACACCACCATGCGCGACGCCAACGACCGCGGGTACGAGTGCCTGCTCCTGTCCGACTGCACGGGCGCCACGGACTACGGCAACTACCTGGCCGCGCTGAAGATGGTGACGATGCAGGGCGGCGTGTTCGGCGCGGTCGCGGACTCGGCGGCCCTGCTGGCCGCACTGGCGAACCCGGTGACCGTCTAGTCCGAACCATCCGAAGACTGCGGAATCGCCCGAATCTCTTGCTGCAAGTTGCTGCAAGCGGATACGGTCGGCGACACCTGCCTCGCACATCGACGTGCGGGGAGACGAAGGAGTCGCCATGTCGCCCGCCGACGCCCCCGTCCGCCCCCTGTCTCGAGCCTTCGCCGCGCTGACCGCCCTCGCGGTCGTCGGCGTCGGGCTCGTCGCCGCGGTAGGAAGCCCCGCCGCAGCCGCCGACCGCACGGTCGCCCTCGTCGGCAGCCTGCAGAGCGAGCTCGGTTGCCCGGGGGACTGGCAGCCCGACTGCAACACCACGGACCTTGCCCTCACCGCCACGGAGGGGGTCTACTCCGCGGACTTCACGGTCCCGGCCGGAGCGTACGAGTACAAGGTCGCGATCAACGACACCTGGGACGAGGCGTACGGCAAGAACGGCGGTGCCGACAACATCCCGCTGGTCATCGAGGGTCCGTCGACGCTGCGGTTCACCTACGACGACACCACGCACCGCATCGCGCTGACCCCGCTCGACCTGGGTGCGGGCTACACGCCGGCGGACGACGCCCTCGTCGCGACCCCCGTGCGCGACCCCGGTGCGAACCAGCAGTTCTACTTCGTCATGACGGACCGGTTCGCCGACGGCGACGACGCGAACGACACCGGCGGGCTCACGGGCGACCGGCTGGCCACCGGGTTCGACCCCACCGACAAGGGCTTCTACGAGGGCGGCGACCTGGCCGGCCTGCACAGCAAGCTCGACTACATCGAGGGCCTGGGCACCACGGCCATCTGGCTGACCCCGTCGTTCAAGAACCGTCCGGTCCAGGGCACGGGCGCGGACGCCTCGGCCGGGTACCACGGGTACTGGATCACCGACTTCACGCAGATCGACCCGCACCTGGGCACCAACGCCGAGCTCGAGGCACTGATCGCCGACGCCCACACGCGCGGCATCAAGGTCTACTTCGACATCATCACCAACCACACGGCCGACGTCATCGACTACACCGAGGGCCAGTACGGCTATATCGACCAGGCCACCAGCCCGTACACCGACGCGGCAGGCACGGAGTTCGACCCCGCGACCTACGCAGGCACCGACACCTTCCCGACGATGAACGCCGCGACGAGCTTCCCGTACACGCCGGTGATCAAGCCCGAGGACGAGAACGTCAAGGTTCCCGCCTGGCTGAACGACCCGACGCTCTACCACAACCGCGGGAACTCGACCTACACCGGGGAGTCGACGACGTACGGCGACTTCTCCGGCCTGGACGACCTCATGACCGAGAACCCCACGGTCGTGAACGGCTTCATCGACGTCTACAACGACTGGGTCGACCTGGGCGTCGACGGCTTCCGCATCGACAC
>NZ_JBFUHU010000403.1:0-2810 GCF_056402235.1 Cellulomonas sp. P4_B5_2 | reverse complement strand
GTGCCGGCGAGACCGGCACGAGCACCGCCGTCAGTGCTCCTCGAGGCCGTCGCCGTCCCCGGGCTCGGACGCCTCGGCGTCATCGCCCTCGGACTCGTCGTCGGACTCGAACACGTCGGCCGGAACCGCCGTCAGCTCGAGGTCCGCGCCGTCGACCGGCTCGGTCGACTCCTCGGCCTGCACGCCCGCGAACTCGGCGAACACGTCGAGGCCGGGTGCGCTGGGCGCCTCGGGCTGCGCGACGACAGGCGCCTCGTCGTGGTCGTGGTCGTGCTCGTGCGCGTGCGCGGCCGCTGCGGCGATCGTCGCGAGCGTCGCCTTGACCGCCTCACGGGCCTCGGGCAGCACGGGCACACCCGCGTGCGGCACGTGCGCGACCGGCTCCTTGCTGGTGCCACCTCGCTTGCGACGCGACCGCTTGGCCTCGGCGTCGGCCGCGGCCGCGGGCTGCTGCTGCGCACCGGCGTCGGGACGCTGGTTGCTCTTCTCGATCGGCTCCTCGTGCACGATGAAGCCGCGCCCGTGGCAGTGCTCGCACGTCTCGCTGAACGCCTCCACCAGACCCTGACCGACGCGCTTGCGCGTCATCTGGACCAGGCCGAGCGAGGTGACCTCGGCGACCTGGTGCTTGGTCCGGTCGCGGCCGAGGCATTCCACCAGGCGGCGGAGCACGAGGTCACGGTTGGACTCGAGCACCATGTCGATGAAGTCGATGACGATGATGCCGCCGATGTCGCGCAGCCGGAGCTGGCGGACGATCTCCTCGGCGGCCTCGAGGTTGTTGCGCGTCACCGTCTCCTCGAGCGTGCCGCCCGAGCCGGTGAACTTGCCGGTGTTGACGTCGACCACCGTCATGGCCTCGGTGCGGTCGATCACCAGCGAGCCGCCCGAGGGCAGCCAGACCTTGCGGTCCATGCCCTTGGCCAGCTGCTCGTCGATGCGGTGCACCGCGAACACGTCGGTCTCGGACTCCCAGCGGGAGACCTTCTGCGCCAGGTCCGGGGCGAGCTCGTCGATGTACGACGAGATCGTCGACCAGGCGTCGGCGCCCTCGACCACGAGGGAGGAGAAGTCGTCGTTGAAGATGTCGCGGACCACACGGATGGCCATGTCCGGCTCACCCTGGAGCAGTGCCGGTGCCGAGGCGGTCTTCGACTTCTTCTCGATGGCCTCCCACTGGCTCTGCAGTCGGGCGATGTCGGCGCGCAGCTCGTCCTCGCTGGCCCCCTCGGCCGCGGTGCGCACGATGACGCCCGCGGAGTCCGGGACAATCTCGCGCAGGATCTTCTTGAGGCGGTTGCGCTCGGTGTCGGGCAGCTTGCGGCTGATGCCGGTCATGCCACCACCGGGCACGTACACGAGGTAGCGGCCGGCGAGCGTGACCTGCGAGGTCAGACGCGCGCCCTTGTGGCCGATCGGGTCCTTGGTGACCTGCACCAGCACCGGGTCACCGGACTTGAGGGCCTGCTCGATGCGTCGCGCCGAGCCTCCCTCGAGCCCCGCCGCGTCCCAGTTGACCTCGCCGGCGTAGAGCACGGCGTTGCGGCCCTTGCCGACGTCGACGAAGGCGGCCTCCATGCTCGGCAGCACGTTCTGCACGCGGCCGAGGTAGACGTTGCCGACCATCGAGGCCTGCGCCTGGTTGGACACGTAGTGCTCCACGAGCACGCCGTCCTCGAGCACAGCGATCTGGGTGCGGGCGTTCTTCTCGCGCACGATCATCGAGCGGTCGACGGACTCGCGGCGGGCCAGGAACTCCGACTCCGTGATGATCTGGCGGCGGCGGCCGGCATCGCGACCGTCCCGGCGGCGCTGGCGCTTGGCCTCGAGCCTCGTCGAGCCGCGCAGGGCGGTGACCTCGTCGCTGGGCACGCGGGTGCGGGCGGCGCGGGGCTCGTTCTGCTCGCCGGACTCGCCGCGGGACGACCCACGACGACGGCGACGGCGGCGACGGCTCGAGCCGCCGTCCTCGTCCGTGGCGTCGTCCGAGTCGGCCTCGGAGTCGGTCGTGGCAGCCTCGTCGGCGTCCTCGTCCGAGTCCTCGGAGTCGTCGGTGGACCCGGCGGAGTCAGGTCGGCTGCGCCGTCCACGGCCACCGCGACGACGACGGCGGCGCGGGGCGCCGGACTCGGCGGCCTCCGCCTCGTCGTCCTCCTCGAGCTCGGCCTGGTCGTCGCTCACGTCCTCGGCGGCCTCGTCGTCGGCCACGATCTCGTCCGGCACGGCCTCGACGACGTCGTCGACGACCTCGTCCTCGGTGCGTGCGGCGTCCGCGCCACGTCCACGACGCCCACGGCGGCGCGAGCCGCGCGACGACGCCGTGCCCTGCTCGACGGTCTCGGTCTCGGTCTCGGTCGCGTCGACGGGCTCGGGGGTCGCCTCGGCGGCCTCGGCCTCGGCGCGGCGGGCGGCCTCGGAGATCTCCTCCGGCGAGCCGGTGCCGGCCTGCGCGCGACGACGGCGCGGGCGCGCAGCGGCCGGGTCCGGCGCCTGGAACAGCAGGGCGGTGGTGGCGAAGCGACGGCCGGTGGAGGTGGAGCTGGTCGTGGCGTTGGCCGGCTCGCTCGACGGGGCGGTCGCAGCCAGCTCGGCGAGCACGTCGAGGGTCGGCGCCTGCTCGGCGTCCTCCTCCTCGGTCTCGGCCGGCTCGATCTCGGCGGGCAGGGGCTCCGGGGCGGGCTCGGGCGCGGTCGCGGCGACGGGCGCGGGGGTCGCCTCGGCGGCCTCGGCCGCGGCGCGGCGGGCGGCCTCGGAGAGCTCCTCCGGCGAGCCGGTGCCGGCCTGCGCGCGACGACGGCGCGGGCGCGCAG
>NZ_JBFUHU010000402.1:0-2821 GCF_056402235.1 Cellulomonas sp. P4_B5_2 | reverse complement strand
CGAACTCGCGCGCGCGACCCAGCGGGACCGCACGCGGACCGTGGCTGCGGTTGCGCTCGGGTCGCCGCGGCGGCACTAAGCCGTTGCACTCCGATGACCTGGCTCGCTTGACTACGTAGTCAGGCGTGGCGTTGACTGCGTAGTCATCCGACACCGCCGTCGCGAAGGGGACCTCGCCGTGACTGACCGCACCGTCACCAGCAAGCCCCGTCCGGTCGTGGCGATGGACGTGGCCCGCGCTGCCGGGGTGTCGCAGAAGACGGTGTCCCGGGTGATCAACGGGGACCCGCACGTGAGTGCCGAGGTCYGCGGCCGGGTGCACCAGGCGATCACCGCGTTGGGCTACCGGCCCAACCGCGCGGCCCGCAACCTCGTGCTCGGCCGCAGCCGGACCATCGGCGTCCTCTCGGTCGGATCCACCGACTACGGCCCGTCGGCGCTGATGGTCGCCGCGGAGCACGCCATCCGCAGCGCCCGCTACTCGATGTCGGTCATCAACACCCTCGAGGACGAGCCGGAGTCGATCACCAGGTCCCTGCACGAGCTCGTCGACCAGGGCGTGGACGGCATCGTGGTCAACGAGCCGGTCGGCCCGTTCAGCCTGGCGCCCGGTGCCATCGGAGACCTCCCGGTGCTCAGCCTGTCCGGCCGGTACGGCATCTCGGCCAACGAGGTCGTCGCCGACGCGGACCAGGCGTCGGGCGGTCGGCAGGCGGTGAAGCACCTGCTCGGCCTGGGCCACCGCACGGTGCACCACGTCTCCGGTCCCGCTGGCTGGCGGTCCAGCGGGCTGCGCACGGACGGCTGGCGCTCGATGCTCGAGTCTGCCGGCGCCCCGCAGCCGCCCGTGCTCCTGGGCGACTGGAGTGCGCGCTCGGGGTACGAGGCCGGCGTGCACCTGGCGGCCGACCCGACGGTCACCGCGGTGTTCGTCGCGAACGACCAGATGGCGATCGGCCTGCTGCGCGCGTTCATGGAGGCCGGCCGGGACGTGCCGGGGGACGTGAGCGTCGTCGGCTTCGACGACGTGCCCGAGGCCGCCTACCTGGCACGGGCGCTGACCACCATCCGCCAGGACCTCGGTCACCTGGCCACCTTCGGCGTCGGGATGCTCATCGACGCCATCGAGAACCCGCGGCGGCAGGACCGCCGCGAGAACGTCCCGGTCGAGCTCGTGGTCCGGGAGACGACGGCCGCACCACCCCCAGGGCGCTGACGGTCCCCACCAGCACAGCGAAGAGCCCGCACCACCACGGAGAGAGTCACATGGCTGCCCAGCACGATGGAGTCCGCTTCGGCGCCGCGTACTACTACGAGTACGCGGGGCCGGGCGACGACCCCCATCCCGAGACCCTGGAGCGCGACCTCGACCTGATGCAGGCGGCGGGGTTCTCGGTGATCCGCGTCGGGGAGTCGGTGTGGTCCACGTGGGAGCCCGACGAGGGCCGGTTCGAGCTCGACTGGCTCGAGCCCGTCCTCGACGGGGCGCACGCGCGCGGCATCGACGTGGTGCTGGGCACGCCCACGTACGCGCTCCCGATGTGGCTGGTCCGCCGGTACCCGGAGGTCGCGGGCGAGCTCCGCACGGGTCAGCCGATGGGCTGGGGCGCCCGGCAGGAGACCGACATCACGCACCCCGCGTTCCGGTTCCACGCCGAGCGGATCCTCACCCGGATCGTCGAGCGGTACCGGGACCACCCCGCGGTCGTCGGGTTCCAGGTGGACAACGAGCCGGGGCTGCACCTGCTGCACAACCGGGGGGTGTTCCAGCGCTTCGTCGACCACCTGCGGCACACGTACGGGGACGTGGAGACGCTGAACCGGGAGTGGGGGCTCGTGTACTGGTCGCACCGGCTGTCCACGTGGGCGGACCTGTGGACCCCCGWCGGGAACGTGCAGCCGCAGTACGACCTGGCGTGGCGCCGGTTCCAGGCGTCGCTGACCACCGAGATGATCGACTGGCAGGCGAAGGCTGTCCGCGCGCTGGCCCGGCCCGATCAGTGGGTGACCACGTGCATCGCGTACGACCGCCCGGCGCTGGAGGACGTCGACCTGGCCTCCGTCCTGGACGTGACCAGCGGGAACGCGTACTACGGGATGCAGGACTCGCTGGCGCACCCGAGCACGTCGACCGTGCCGCAGTTCTGGACCGCGCACGGCACGTGGGCGCTGTTCCAGGTGGGCGACGCCATGTTCTCCAGCCGCGGCGAGCCGTTCCTGGTCACGGAGACCAATGCGCAGTCCATCGGCGGCCCCAGCACCAACAACCCCGCCTACCCCGGCCAGTGGCGGCAGTCGGCCTGGGCGCTCGTCGCGCGCGGTGCCCGGATGGTCGAGTACTGGCACTGGCACACGCTGCACTACGGCGCCGAGACCTACTGGGGCGGCGTCCTGCCGCACAGCGGGGTGCCCGGCCGGCCGTACCGGGAGCTCGCGCTGCTGGGCGCGGAGCTCGCTCGCGTGGGCGGGGAGCTGGCGGACGCCGTCCCCGACTCCGACATCGCGATCCTGTCGTCCACCGAGTCGCGCTTCGCGCTCGCCGCCCAGCCGCCGCTGCAGAAGCCCGACGGCACGGCGGACCCGAACAGCTACCCCCGGATCGTCAGCGCGTTCTACCGGGGCGCGTTCGACGCGGGCCTGCAGGTGCGCGTGGTCCGGCCGCGCTACCTGTTCGCGGAGGACCCGGCGGCCGTCGTCGGCGCCCACCCGGTGCTCGTCGCGGCCGGCTACTACCCCGCGTCCGACGCGGACCTCGCGTGGCTGCTCCGGTACGCCGAGGCCGGCGGCCACCTGGTCGTCGGACCCCGCACCGGCTACGCCG
>NZ_JBFUHU010000401.1:0-2832 GCF_056402235.1 Cellulomonas sp. P4_B5_2 | reverse complement strand
GCCTGGCCGCGGTGACCGTGGCCGCCGCGATCGTGGTGGGCGCGGGAGTCGTCGGCTGGCGCGTGGTCGCCGCGGACGCCCCTGCGGCGGCTGCGGCGCCTCACGAGACGAACGATCCGGTGGGGGCCGCCGTCGCGCTCAGTCGGCTGCGGGCGGAGATCGTCGCGGCCGGGGACCCTGCGGAGCTGGATGCCGTCGAGGTGGTCGACGGTCCCGCGTTCCGAGCCGACTCGCTGCTGCTTCCGGGTCTTCACGGCGCGCGGCTGGACGGTCTCACGGTCGACGTGCAGGACGCGTGGCTGGTCGCGGACGACGGCAGCCGGGGGACGACGGACGTGGCCGTGACTGCCTCGACGTCCGCGTACGACCGGGTCCCGGCCGACGGTGGCGCCGCCACGCAGGTGGCCGCGTCGACGGCCCGGACCGTCGTCCTGGGACTGCGGTGGACCCCGCACGGCTGGCGCGTCTGGGACGTCCGGCAACCGTGAGCGGTGTTCACTGGGACGACGCGTGAGGGGGTCCGCATGGAGGACGAGACGTCGGAGGTCCAGGACGCCGGGCCGTTCTACCACGGGACGAAGGCGGACCTGCMGGTGGGGGACCTGCTCGAAGCCGGTCGCGGCTCCAACTACGGCGCGCGGGTCACGGCGAGCTTCGTCTACCTGACCGCCACGCTGGACGCGGCGACCTGGGGCGCGGAGCTGGCGGTGGGCGAGGGCTGGGGCCGGATCTACGTGGTGGAGCCGACCGGTGCTCTCGAGAACGACCCGAACCTCACGGACAAGCGATTTCCGGGCAACCCGACGAGGTCGTACCGCACGCGGCACCCGCTGCGGGTCGTCGGGGAGATCGCGGACTGGGAGGGGCACCGACCTGAGGTCCTCCAGGAGATGCGGGACCACCTCGCCCGGCTCGAGCAGCAGGGCATCGAGGCCATCAACGACTGAGGCGGTGACGGCGTCAGTCGCGCTGCGCAACCCAGTCGGCGGCAGCCCGGAGGTCGGAGTGCGTGGGCTGGAAGCCGGTGGCGTCGAGGACGGCCGGGATCGCGCGGATGGAGCCCAGCACCTCGGACGAGAAGTCGCCGAGCAGCAGGCGCAGGGCGAACGCCGGCACGGGGATGATGGCCGGCCGGTGCATCGCCGAGGCCAGCGCGGAGACGACGTCGGCGTTGCGCGCAGGCTTGGTCACCAGGTTGACGGGGCCGTGCACGGGGGCGGTCAGCAGGTGCTCGATGGCGCGGACCTGGTCGAGCAGCGTGATCCAGGGCCAGAACTGCTTCCCCGAGCCGAGTCGGCCCCCGAGCCCCGCCTTGATCAGCGGCAGCAGCGGTCCGAGGGCGCCGCCGCCCTGCCCGAGCACGATGCCGGTCCGCAGGTGCGCCACCCGGACGTCGGCGTCCTGGGCCGGTGCGGTCGCGGACTCCCACTGCCGCACCACGTTCGCGAAGAACGTGCTTCCGAGCGGCTCGTCCTCGTCGAGCAGGTCCTCGCCGCGCGAGCCGTACGCGCCGATCCCCGAGGCCTGGAGCATGACCTGCGGGCCGCCGCCGTCGAGCCCGGCGAGCGTCCGGGCGAGGAGCCCCGTGGTCCGCAGCCGTGAGGACAGCACGGCCCTCTTGCGCGACGTGGTCAGCGGCCACCTGCCCGGGTTGACGCCGGCGAGGTTGATGACCGCGTCGGCGTCCGCGAGCGACGTGGGGTCGAGTCGACCGGCGTCGGGGTCCCACGCGATCTCCGACGGGCGCGCGGCCGCGCCTCGCACGAGCGTGCGGACGGTGTGGCCACCGCTGCGGAGGTGGGGGACGAGGGCGCTTCCGATGAAGCCGTGCGACCCGGCGATGACGACCTGCATGGCGCTCACCCTAAGGTCGCCCGGTCTTCCCGGCCCGGCGGGAGCGCACGCACGACGGCCCGGTCCCCTGTGCGGGGCCCGGGCCGTCGTGGTGCGTCAGGTGCTAGCGCGTCAGAGTCCGACCTCGGACTCGAATGCGCCCTCCTCGATGCGGTTCTTCACCGCGGTGAGGTAGCGCGACGCGTCGGCGCCGTCGACCAGGCGGTGGTCGTACGACAGCGACAGGTAGCACATCGACCGGATCGCGATGACCTCGGCGCCGTCCGCGTCCTGGATCACCACGGGGCGCTTGACGATCGCGCCCGTACCGAGGATCGCCGACGTGCCGCCGGGAACGATCGGCGTGTCGATGATCGCGCCGCCGGAGCCCGTGTTCGTCACGGTGAACGTGGCGCCGCTGAGCTCGTCGGGCGTGACCTTGTTCTGGCGCGTGCGTCCGGCCAGGTCCACGATCTTGCGCGAGATCCCCGCGAGGTTGAGGTCTCCCGCGTCGCGGATCACCGGGACGAGCAAGCCCTTCTCGGTGTCGACCGCGATGCCGACGTTCTCCTGGGCGTGGTAAGTGATCTGGTTGCCCTCGAGCACGCCGTTGATCTTCGGGAAGGCCTTGAGGCCCTCGATCGCGGCCAGGACGAAGAACGGCAGGAACGTGAGGTTGACGCCCTCGCGTGCCTTGAAGTCCTCCTTCGCCTTGGCGCGCAGCCTGGCGACCCGGGTCACGTCCACCTCGACCACGGTGGTCAGCTGCGCCTGCGAGTGCAGGGCGTCGACCATCCGCTCGGCGATGATCTGGCGCAGCCGGCTGGCCTTCTCGGTGGTGCCCCGCAGCGGGGACACGGCCGGGACCGACGCGGCCTTCGGGGCCGGAGCCGCGGCCGCCGGTGCGGCGGCAGCGGGCTGAGCCTTCGCGGCCTCGGCGGCGGCCTTCTCGGCCTCTGCCTTGGCGGCGGCGTCGAGCACGTCCTCCTTGCGGATGCG
>NZ_JBFUHU010000400.1:0-2836 GCF_056402235.1 Cellulomonas sp. P4_B5_2 | reverse complement strand
GTCCCGCTGGAGGTGATCGCCAGCGTGCCGGTGCCGTCGACGAAATAGGTGGCGATCTCCTTGCCGAGCGTCGAGACGTCTGCCTTGGTCGACGTGTCACGAGCCTTCTGGCGCTGGCTCAGGAACACCGGTATCGCGATGGCGGCAAGGATGCCGATGATGATCATGACGACGAGGAGCTCGATAAGGGTGAAGCCCTTATCCCTCTTCTCGATGGACGTGCGGACGCGAGCGATCATGCCGATCTCCCAGGGAGTCAGGAAGGAATGTGCGGATTCATTGACGGCCCGGAGGCCGTCTGTTCGGGTGGTGCAAGGGATCAATCGGCCGCGGCGGACGCACTCTTGAGCGGGCCTCGGCGGAGAGTCGGCATTCACCCGTCCGCGTCACTGCAGGGAGATCAGTTGATGAGGTTGAACACACCGAAGATGGGCATGTACATGGCGATGACCATGGAACCGACGATCGCGCCGATGACGACGATCATGAGCGGCTCGATCAGGCTCGTGAGCTGCTCCGTGGTCGACTCGACCTCGTCGTCGTAGAAGTCGGCGACCTTGGCCAGCATCGTGTCGAGCGCTCCGGTGTCCTCACCGACGGCCATCATCTGCACGACCATCGGTGGGAACACCGGGTGCTGGGACAACGGCCCGGCCAGGGACTCGCCGCGTCGGACGGACTCCTGAACCGCCTTGGCCGCACGTTCGATGACGAGGTTGCCGCTCGTCTCACCGACGATGTCGAGCGCCTGCAGGAGCGGGACGCCGGCGTGGATCATGGTGCCGAAGTTGCGGGTGAACCGCGAGACCGCGATCTTCCGGAACAGCTGCCCGAAGACGGGCACCTTGAGCTTCCACGGGTCCAGGCGCTCGCGGATGCCCCGGTCGTTCTTGTGCTTGCCCCACCACACGGTGAAGATCACGAGCGCGATGATCAGCGGGATGATCGTGATCTTGAGGGCCTGCGACATCCACATGAGGATCTGCGTCGGGAGCGGGAGCGTCCCGCCGAGGTCCGAGAACATCCCTGCGAAGACCGGGACGATGAACAGCAGCATGCCGGCAGTGGCCAGGATCGCGATGACGAACACCACGACCGGGTAGGTCATCGCGGACTTGATCTTGCCGCGGAGCTTGACCTCGGCCTCGAAGTTGTTCGCGACCGACACGAGCGTCTGGTCGAGGAAACCACCGACCTCGCCGGCCTTGACCATGTTGATCATCAGCGGCGGGAAGACGTCGACGTGCTTGCCGAGCGCGGTCGAGAACGCGGTGCCGATCTCGACGTCGTTGCGCACCTGCGCGACGACCTTCGCCAGCGGCTTGGACTCGGTCTGCTCCGCCAGGATCGTCAGAGCCCGGAGGAGTGAGAGGCCGGCGTCGATCATCGTGGCGAGCTGCCGCGACATGATCGCGAGGTCCTTGAGCGTGATCTTGTTGCCGCCGAAGCCCGGGATGTTGATCTCGGCGTTCATGCCGCCGGTCGACACCTCGGAGATGGAGACGGCGGCGAGCCCCATCTCCCGCAGCCGGTTGGCCACTGCCGCCTGGTTGGTCGCCTCGACGCGACCCTTGACGATCTTGCCGCCCTTGTCCCGGACGGCGTACTCGTACGTCTTCGTCCCGCCGGCCATCAGAAGGCCTGGCTTCCGAAGGCGGAGCCACCCATGCTGGCCTGGTCACCCAGGCCGGCGGCGCCCTGCGAGCCGCCGGAGAAGCGGCCGGTCAGTCGGTTGAAGTCCTCCACGTGATGGCACTTCTCCAGCCCGGTCTCGTAGGTGATCTTGCCCGTCTTCACCAGCTCGGACAGGTGCTGGTCCATGGTGTGCATGCCCTGCTTGGCGCCTGCCTGCATCGCCGAGTAGATCTGGTGGGTCTTGCCCTCACGGATGAGGTTGCGGATGGCGGGGGTGGCGACGAGCACCTCCGTGGCCACCGCCCGGCCCGGCGAGTCGGAGCGCTTGGCCAGCGTCTGGCAGACGACCCCCTGCAAGGCACCGGCCAGCTGGGTGCGTACCTGGGACTGCTGGTGCGCGGGGAACACGTCGATGACGCGGTCGATGGTCTGCGCCGCGTCCTGGGTGTGCAGCGTGGCGAAGACCAGGTGACCGGTCTCGGCCGCGGTCAGGGCCACCGAGATCGTCTCGAGGTCGCGCATCTCGCCGACCAGGATGATGTCGGGGTCCTGCCGGAGCACGTGCTTCAGGGCGTTGGCGAAGGAGTGCGTGTCCTGGCCGACCTCGCGCTGGTTGACCACGCACTTCTTGTGCCGGTGGAGGAACTCGATCGGGTCCTCGACCGTCATGATGTGGTCCTCGCGCGTCCGGTTGGCGAGGTCGACGATCGAGGCGAGGGTGGTCGACTTGCCGGAGCCGGTGGGTCCGGTGACGAGCACGAGCCCGCGCGGCATGCCCGCGAACGTGCCGACGACCGCAGGGATACCGAGCGCCTCGAGCGGCTTGATCTCGTAGGGGATCACGCGGAAGGCGGCGCCGATGGACTCGCGCTGCTGGTAGATGTTCACGCGGAACCGCGCGAGACCGCGCACGGAGTAGGACAGGTCGAGCTCGAGGTTGGTCTCGAACTTCTCCCGCTGCTTCTGCGTCAGGAACGCGTACAGCGTGCGGCGCAGACCCTCCGGCATCACCTGGCCGAAGCCGTCGAGCGCCTTGAGCGAGCCGTTGATGCGCACCATCGGCGTCGTGCCGGTGGTGAGGTGCACGTCGGACGCACCGAGCCGGACCATCTCGGTGAGGATCTCGTCGATCGGGAGGTCACCCTCCTGCTGCTCCTGACCCATGCCGCGGCGCTGCCCGCGGTCGCGGGCCGGGGCGGCC
>NZ_JBFUHU010000399.1:0-2860 GCF_056402235.1 Cellulomonas sp. P4_B5_2 | reverse complement strand
CGCCCTGCCAGCGCGGCAGGAACACCCCGAGCGCCTGCGGGTCGACCGGCTCGACCTCTGCCCGGAGAGCAGCGAGCGACCGGCGCCGCAACGTCCGCAGCACGTCCGCGTCGCAGAACTCGTCGCCGGTGCCCCCGAGCACGTCCGGTCGGAGACGCCCCTGGACCAGCACGCCGAGGCCCTCGAGCCGTCGCAGCGTCTCGGCGACGACCGCGACACCCCACCCGAACCGGGTGGCCGCCTGGGCCGCCGTGAAGGGCCCGTGCGTCCGGGCGTGCCGGCGCAGCAGGTCGCCCACGGGGTCCGGCACCACCTCGGTGAACACCTCGGGCACCCCGACCGGCAGGGCGACCCCGAGGGCGTCGCGCAGGCGCCCGGCATCCTCGACGGCTGCCCACTGCTCCGCCCGCTCGGGGGCCACGCCACCAAGACGCACCCGGATGAGCCGCCGGGCGCCCYCCAGGTCGGTCAACCAGGCCGGTACCTGCTCGCGGACCTCCGGCCTCGTGCGCTCGGCCAGCTCGCCGGCGGTGAGCGGTCCGTGCCGCCGGACGGCGTCGGCCAGCTGTTCGAGCGTGCCCGCCTGGCGCTCCGGCGCGCGACCGCTGAGCTCGGCCTCGGTCCGCAGGACGGCGTCCGGGTCGAGCAGGTCGGCCAGCTGAGACTCCCCGCCCTGGCCCAGGAGCTCGGCCAGCAGCGTGGGGTCGAGCGTGAGGGCGGCGGCGCGGCGCTCGGCCAGCGGCGCGTCGCCGTCGTACAGGAACTGGGCGGTGTATCCGAACAGCAGAGACTGCGCGAAGGGCGACGGCTGGGTGGTGGTCACCTCGACGACCCGGATCTTCCGGGAGGCGACGTCCCGCATGAGCGTGGTCAGCGCCTCGGTGTCGAAGTCGTCCTGGAGGCACTCCCGGACCGCCTCCAGGAGGATCGGGAAGTCGGGGTACGCGGAGGCGACCGAGAGCAGCTGCGCCGAGCGCTGCCGCTGCTGCCAGAGCGGCTGGCGGCGGTCGGGGCGCCGCCGGGGGAGCAGCAGGGCTCGGCTCGCGGCCTCGCGGAAGCGCGCACCGAACATGGCCGAGGAGCCGAGCTCGGCCTGCACCGAGCCGAGCACCTCGTCGGGGTCGAGGAAGAGCGACGCCAGGTCGATCGCGGGGCCGGTCTGCTCCGCCCACGGGTCGTCGACGCCGAACCCCGCGTCCAGGCCCCCGTCCAGCATGTCGGGCAGGCGCAGGACGATCCCGTCGTCCGAGTGCATCGCGGCCGCGTCCACGCCGTACCGCTCCCGCAGCCGCGCGCCGATGACGATCGCCCACGGGGCATGCACGCGCGCGCCGTACGGGGAGTGCAGCACCACGCGCCAGTCGCCCAGCTCGTCGCGGAACCGCTCGACCACGAGCACGACGTCGGTGGGGACCTCGCCCGTCGCCTCGCGCTGCTCGCGCAGGTAGGTGAGCAGGTTGTCGGCGGCCCACGGGTCCAGGCCGGCCGCCTCGACGCGCGCGCGGGCATCGTCGTCGGAGAGCGCGCCGAGCTCGCGGACCCAGCCCCCCATCGCCTGCCCCAGCTCGGCGGGCCGGCCCTGGGAGTCGCCCTTCCAGAACGGGAGCCTGCCGGGGACGCCCGGCGCCGGCGTGACCAGCACGCGGTCGGGGGTGATGTCGTCGATCCGCCACGTGCTGGAGCCGAGGGTGAACATGTCGCCGACCCGCGACTCGTAGACCATCTCCTCGTCGAGCTCGCCGACGCGCTTGCCGCCGCGGACCGTGCCGCCGGAACGCTCCGCGTCGACCGGGACGTCGCTCGTGGTCGCGCTGCCGGCCAGGAACACGCCGAACAGGCCGCGGTCCGGGATGGTGCCGCCGCTGGTGACCGCGAGCCGCAGCGCGCCCGGGCGGCCGCTGAGGACGTCGCGCACCCGGTCCCACACGAGCCGAGGGCGCAGCTCTGCGAACTCCTCGCTCGGGTACCGCCCGGCCAGCATGTCGAGCACCGCGCGCAGCGTCGCGTCGCCCAGCCCGGAGAACGGCGACGCGCGCCGCACCACGACCGCCAGCTCCTCGAGCGACCAGTCCTCGACCGCGACCATCGCCACGATCTGCTGCGCGAGCACGTCGAGCGGGTTGCGCGGGATCCGAATCGCCTCGAGCGACCCGTCCCGCATCCGCTGCGCGGTGACCGCCGCCGGGACCAGCTCCCCCCGGAACGTCGGGAAGACGATGCCCCGGGACACCGCACCCACCTGGTGCCCGGCCCGGCCGACGCGCTGCAGCCCGCTGGCCACCGAGGGCGGCGAGCCTACCTGCACCACCAGGTCGATGGCGCCCATGTCGATCCCGAGCTCCAGCGAGCTCGTCGCGACCACCGCGGGCAGCAGCCCGGCCTTGAGCTCGGACTCGGTCCGGGTCCGCTCGGCGCGGCTCATCGAGCCGTGGTGCGCTCGCGCGAGGATCGTGGTGGCGTCCCGGGTGTCGACGCCGACCGCCGTCCCGGACTGCGCGGGCACCGCGGCCGCCCGCAGCGTCGCGGGATCCGGCACGTCMTCGCCCGAGCGCTCGGCCCAGACCTCGTTCATCCTGGCCGTCAGCCGCTCGGCGCCGCGGCGCGAGTTGGTGAACACGAGGGTGGACCGGTGCTGGGCCACGAGGTCGACGACGCGCTCCTCGACGTGCGGCCAGATCGACGGGCGGGGCAGCGGTCCGGCCGCGGCGCCGGACAGGTCGAGGTCGTCCGGCGTCACCTCGGTGCCGCGCAGGTCGGACAGGTCAGGCACGGGCACGACGACGTCGACCACGATCTTCTTGGTCGACGGCGGCTGCACCACGACGACCGGCCGACCCCCGTCCGCGGTCGAGCGCGCCCC
>NZ_JBFUHU010000398.1:0-2861 GCF_056402235.1 Cellulomonas sp. P4_B5_2 | reverse complement strand
GTGCGGGACGTCGGGATCCCGGTGTTCGGTCCGTCGGCCGCCGGCGCGCAGCTCGAGGGGTCGAAGGCGTTCGCCAAGGAGGTCATGGCCGCCGCCGGCGTGCCCACGGCCGAACCCCGCGTGGCGACCACGATCGAGCAGGCCGCCGCGGGTCTCGACGCCTTCGGTGCCCCGTACGTGGTCAAGGACGACGGGCTGGCCGCGGGCAAGGGCGTCGTCGTCACCGACGACCGCGCCGAGGCGCTGGCGCACGCGGCCGCCTGCCTGGCCAAGCCCGGCGGCCGGATCGTCGTCGAGGACTACCTGGACGGCCCGGAGATCTCGCTGTTCGTCCTGTCGGACGGCGTCGACGTGGTGCCGCTGGTCCCCGCGCAGGACTTCAAGCGCGCGCACGACGGCGACGAGGGGCCCAACACCGGCGGCATGGGCGCGTACTCGCCGCTGCCCTGGGCGCCCGCGGACCTGGTCGACGAGGTGGTCGAGCGCGTCGCCCGGCCGACGATCGCCGAGATGGCTCGCCGCGGCACCCCGTTCTCGGGGGTCCTGTACGTGGGCCTCGCGCTCACCTCGACCGGGCTCAAGGTCGTCGAGTTCAACGCCCGGTTCGGGGACCCCGAGACGCAGGTGGTGCTCGCCCGGCTGGAGACGCCGCTCGCGGGTGTGCTGCTCGCGAGCGCGACCGGCACGCTCGGCGCACTGCCCCCGCTGCGCTGGCGCGACGACGCGGCCGTGACCGTGGTGATCGCGTCCGGCGGGTACCCGGGCAGCGTGCGCGCGGGCGACCCGATCACGGGGATCGAGGCCGCCGAGGCGCTGCCCGGGGTGCACGTCCTGCACGCGGGGACGGCCCTGCGGCTCAACGCCCCCGGCGACGACGACACGGCGATCGACGGCTCGCACCTGGTCGCAGCCGGCGGGCGCGTGCTGTCGGTCGTCGGCGTCGGCCGGGACCTGGCCGCCGCGCGCGCCGCGGCCTACGCCGGTGTCGAGCGGATCGAGCTGCCGTTCTCGCACCACCGCTCGGACATCGCCGCTGCGGTGGCAGGCGTCCCGCTGGTCTAGGTTCGCGGGATGGGCAGCTTCGAGAAGTTCGAGTACGGCGACGGCGCCTGGGGCGGGGACGTCTCGGTAACGCCGAGCCTGAGCATCGAGGTGCACGACAGCGACATCGCGTCCGTCGACTACCGGCCGGCGCCGGACGGGCTCGGCCGGTTCTACCTGGGCTTCCAGCCGCGGGACTACTTCGACGACCCGGCGGAGAGCGACCCGGTCGACCTCGACGCCGAGGCGGAGGCGTTCGCCGAGTGGGCGCTGCTGGTCGGCGCGGTCGACGTCGAGGCCAAGCACGTCCGACGTCTGCTGGCCGCCGAGCACGTGGACGAGCCCGAGGACACGTTCGTCGAGGAGACCGTGGAGCGGCTGGTGCGGCTGGTCGGGCTGCCCATCCCGGACGGGCTCGAGGGCGGAGACGATCTCGTCTGACGCCGCGCGGACCTGCACACTAGGGCCGTGACTGCGACGACCCCGGACCTGGCCGGCTGGACCCACACCTACTCCGGCAAGGTCCGCGACCTGTACGTGCCGGACGGCTCGGGGTCGACCGAGGCCCTCGGGGACGTCGTCCTCGTCGTCGCGAGCGACCGGGTGTCCGCGTACGACCACGTGCTGAGCCCGGGCATCCCCGGCAAGGGGATCGTCCTGACGCAGCTGAGCCTGTGGTGGTTCGAGCAGCTCGCGGACCTGGTGCCCAACCACGTGGTGTCGACCGACGTGCCCGACGCGGTGGCCGGCCGCGCGATGGTGTGCCGCCGCCTGGAGATGTTCCCCGTCGAGTGCGTCGCGCGCGGCTACCTGACCGGGTCGGGCCTGGCGGAGTACCGGGTGTCGCGGTCGGTGACCGGCATCGCGCTGCCCGAGGGCCTGGTCGACGGCTCGCGCCTGCCGCAGCCGATCTTCACGCCCGCGACGAAGGCGGAGCTGGGGGAGCACGACGAGAACGTGCCGTTCGAGGCCGTGGTGGAGCAGGTCGGCGCCGACGCGGCCGAGGCGCTCCGGGCGCTCACCCTCGCGGTCTACGGACGCGCCGAGGCCATCGCACGCGAGCACGGCGTGATCCTGGCCGACACCAAGCTCGAGTTCGGCACCGACCCGACGACCGGCGCGATCACGCTCGGCGACGAGGTGCTCACGCCCGACTCGTCGCGGTTCTGGCCCGCCGACCTGTGGCACCCCGGCCGTGCGCAGGCCAGCTTCGACAAGCAGTTCGTGCGCGACTGGCTCACGTCGGCCGCGTCCGGGTGGGACCGCGACTCGGACACCCCGCCGCCACCGCTGCCCGCGGACGTGGTCGAGCGCACCCGCGACCGGTACCTCGAGGCGTACGAGCGGCTGACGGGGACGTCCCTGTCGGTGTGAGGTTCCCGACACGCCCGTCGCGGATCGGCGCGGGTCTATGAGGTTAGGCTTGCCTCATTAGCTTGACCTCGATCCGATGGGAGCACCACCGTGCGCATCGCGCGCCTCTCGGCCCTGGTGGCCACCGCGACGGCCGTCGCCCTCACCCTCGCCGCGTGCGGCGGGTCGTCCGACGACGCCTCCGGCGACACCTCCGCCGAGCCCACGTCGGACGCGCTCTTCCCCGTCTCGATCGACTCGGCGCTCGGCACCGCGGAGATCGCCGCGAAGCCGGAGCGCGTGGTGACGCTCGGCTGGGGCGCCGCGGACATCGCGTTCTCGCTGGGCACCACGCCGGTCGGGATCGAGTCGGACACCTGGGGCGTGGTGACGCTCGGCTGGGGCGCCGCGGACATCGCGTTCTCGCTGGGCACCACGCCGGTCGGGATCGAGTCGGACACCTGGGG